>DATCGT010000180.1:0-4306 GCA_036508775.1 Tepidiformaceae bacterium
TTCGATCTCCGGGTAGACGCTGTCGGGTACGCAGACGTCGACCGGGTGGCCGCTGAGCTGGCCGAAGAGGGCGAGTGCCACGCCGGTGTTTCCCGTCGAGGCCTCGACGATCCGTTGCCCGGGAGCCAGGGCGCCGCTGGCCTTCGCCGATTCAAGGATCCGCAGGACGATGCGATCCTTGATGCTGCCCGTCGGGTTCTGGCTCTCCAGTTTCGCGAAGAGCCGCACGCCTGGCCTCGGGGAGAGGCTGGCGAGTTCAACGAGCGGCGTGTTGCCGACGAGTTCTGCGATTGAGCGCGCGACCGGGACGGCCCTTCCTTGCGGATCGGTATGCGTCTCGGTCGCCCGGGTCACGGCGTCTTTGTGGCGGTCGGGGAGGCGGCCGCACTGGCGGATGGTGCAGGAGTAGCGCTGCCCGCCGCGGCAGGCGAAGCACTGGCCGCAGCCGTTGCGCTCGTCGTTGCAGCGGGTGACGCGGCCGCGGTCGTCGTGGCTGTCGGGGTGGTTGTCAGCTTCGTGTAAGCGTCGTCGAGGGCCTTCCGCCATTCGTCCATGGACATATTCCCCTGGCTGAGGGGCTGGCCATTGAGCGTGAACCCGGGTGTCCCCTTGATGCCGAGGGCAGTTGCCTCGTTCTGTTGTGCCAGGACGGTCTTCAGGGTGTCCGGACTTGTGAAGCACGTGTTGAACTTCGTCGCGTCGAGTCCGATCTGAGATGCGAACTGCTTCAGGTTGCTATCGCTGAAGCGCCCGGCCTGGGTCTTCTCGGTGGTATCCTGGCCGGCTTTCGCTTCAGTGAGGTAGAGGAGTTCCTCCATGTCCCAGAACTTGCCCTGCTGTTGGGCGCAGACGCTCGCAATCGCAGCCTGGACGGACTCGGAGCCAAGGATCGGAAGATGCTTGAAGGTGAGCTGCACCTTCCCTGTCTTCACGTATTCCTTGACGATGGTCGGCTCGGTGCTGGCCGTGTAGTTGAGGCAGATTGGGCACTGGAAGTCCTCGTACTCGGTCAGCTTGAGCGGCGCGTTCGGGTCGCCCACCGTGTTGTCCTTCACCATGTCCGTCGGGAAGTCAGCCTGGGCTGTGAGGAGCTGCTGGGTCGTGTTGCTGGTACCGGAGCTGCGGGATGAATACCAGACCAGGACAGCCGCAAGGATGATCACCAGCCCTGCGACCGCGAGAAGGTACGGCCGCGAAAGGAAGTCGGGGCCGCCCGAAGACGGCTTCTTCGCTGAGGGCGTGGGTCGCGTCGGGCGGTTTGGGCGCTGCTGGCGAGCGCCTTTCGATTGTTCTCGACGGGCCTGGCGGTTGGACATGAGTGCAGATAATCCTGGGCAAAGTTGTGTGGGGCGATGCGCTCCACGTTGTGGCCGGGCATCGTCCAGAGGATACCAGAGGGTGAGCTTGGGAAAACACGCCGCTGGTTCGGGCGACCTAAACCTACTGGGCGGCGGCTATCGTCTGGTTGAGAAGTTGACGCCAGCCACCGATGCTCGACGGCGATGAGACGACCTTGCCGTTCAGTGTGAACGTCGGGGTGCCCTGGATCTTCAGGCTCGAAGCGAGACTCGCGTCGTTCTTGATGGCCTGTGCGGCTCCCGGGCCCGCGTAACACGTGTCGAATACTGGCCGATCGAGCCCAAGGTCGGTAGCCATGCTCGCCAGGGTCGCATCCGTGAAGCGGCCGGCGTTGTTCTTCTCGTTCTGAAGCTGACCTGCCGCCAGTTCGACCTGGAAGAGGCGATCGTGGAAGGCCCAGAACTTGCCCTGGTCCCCGGCACAGTAGGCGCCGATCGCGGCCTTTGTGGACTCGGTGCCAAGGATCACGAAGTTGTGGTATTCGTAGCGGATCTTGCCGGTGTCGACGTATTCCTTGATGAGGGTCGGTTCGATCTGCGTGGCGTATTGGAGGCAATACGGGCACTGAAAGTCCTCGAAGGTCACGAGAACCACCTTCGCATCCGGGCTTCCCTGGGAAAGGGCGCTGGCCGGTGGCGCGGTCGGTGCCAACCCCTTCGTGGCGGTAGCCTGGGGAGCGCTCGTATCCGTGGTTCCGCCGCAGGCGGCCAACAGAAGGGCGATTGCGAGGGTCACGAGAAAGCCGAGGAGCGTCCGTGAGCGAGTCATTCGGCGAGGAACCCATTTACGAGTTGCATGAATGGATCGAACTGATCGTGGTGGACCCAGTGCCCGGCGTTGGCGACGCGCACCGAGCGGTAGTCGTGGAAAGGGCTGAGATCGATCGCATTGCGACCACCGCCGCGACCGCTTTCGTTTCCCCACACGATCAGGATGGGGCAGCGCACCTGGTTCCAGAGGTCACGGGCGTCTTCCATGTTGAACTCATATGGTGAGCCGGCGCGGGTGAAGTTGTCGTATTTCCAGGCATAGCAGCCGGCTTCGCCCTTCACGCCGTGAATGGTGAGGTGGCGGGCCAACTCGGGTGTGAGGCGGCGGTTCGCGGCAATCATCCGTTCCGTTGCCGCTTCGATCGTGGGGTAGGTGTGCGGGGTCCGGTCCTCGAGGCCGTGCATACTCTCGATCCATTCGCGCATCCGGACGTGCGCCGGCTTGTGCTCGCGGGGGTCGCGGAGCCTTCCGAGACCTTCGATGGTGACGAGCCGCTTCACCTTTTCCGGGAAGGTCCCGGCGTACTGGAGGGTGACGCCACCCCCGAGGGAGTGGCCGATGATCGTGTACGGGGGGCGGCCGACGTGCTCGCCGAGGGCGTGCAGGTCCAGGGCGTAATCGATGATCGAGTAGTCGCTGCCGACGGACCATTCGGAGTCCCCGTGGCCGCGCAGGTCAGGCGCGTACACGCAGTAACGGTCAGCGAGCGCTTCGGCGATGCGATCCCACGAACGCGCGTGATCGCGGCTGCCGTGGACCAGGAACAACGGAGGATTGGCCTCGTCGCCCCAGGTCAGGTAGTGGAGCTTGAGCCGCTGGGAAGTGAAGTAGTGCGATTCCGGATTCATCTCTATCGAGTCTACGCGATCGATCTTTTCCAGTCGGCCGGCCGGAATTTGGGGGCTCGACGGATCGGGTTCTCCGGTCTTTACTAACCAGGGCGGGCCGATTACGCGACAAAAACAGGCGGGTTGGTGCTGATGCAGCCGATGGACGCAGACCGGAAGCGGCGGATCCTGGTGGTGGACGATGAGCCGGCATTGCGCACCCTGTGTCAGCGCCTGGTGTGGAGCCTGGGACACGAATGCGAAGTCGCGGACGGCAGCGCGGCGGTCGCGGGGATGGTCCAGGAGGGACGGTTCGACATAATCTTGTGTGATTACCGGCTCCGCGGGGAGACTGCGGAGGATGTGGTGGAGGCGATCGCCGCCGTCGCCCCCGAGATGGTGGGGAGGGTGGTCATCACCAGTGGTGCGACCACGGATGCTGACGTGCTGGCTCTCGTCCAGGCGCACAGGCTCACGCTGATCGCGAAGCCATTTGGGACCCAGGAACTGGCTGTCGTAATCGCCGCGATCCAGTAGAAGGGTCCGCTTAGCCTCCTGGCTTCTCGGGCTGGCAGTTGCGGCAGAAGCTGGTGATGCGCTGGCCGGCCGTAATCTCCGAGATCGTGGTACCGCAGCGTGGGCATAACTTGCCGCCAAGGCGGTGGACCCGCATAAAGTCCCGGCGTTCTTCGTAGTCCAGGTTGCCGTCCTTCACCATCGCGTTTTTCACAAGGGGCGTGGCCCAGGCCATCACGGCCCGTGCCGCCGCGAACAGGCGAATGAGGTCGTCGTCGCTGAGCTTCGTGCGCGGCGTATACGGGTGAATCCCGGCCTGCCAGAGGATCTCGTCGCTGTAGGCGTTGCCGATCCCCTGCACGAACTCGGCGTTCGTGAGAATGGACTTGATCTGCCCCCGGTACCGGCAAATGGCGCCGAGCCAGGCTTCGCTGGTGAGGGCTTCGCTCAGGAGGTCGGGACCGTTCGTCGCCCAGTTGGGGATGATCGCGAGACTCGAAGCCGCGACTAGGTAGACCTTTCCCATCAGGCGCTGGTCGACGTAGCGGAACTGACGCCCACCTTCCACGCCGAGGACAAGGCAGGTCTTCGCGTGCAGCCGCACCGCGGCCTCCAGGTACTGGAAGCGGCCGGTGAGCATCGGATTGATCGCGAGCAGCCGTCCCGACGCGAAGGGGAATAGCAGGAACTTGCCGTGTCGAAGGATTTCGCCGAACGAGTCGCCTGGCAGGGTCTCTCGTAGTTCGGCGGCCGATGTCCGGACGACGGTGGGAATCCGAACCGGCCAGGACTCAATCGTTCTGCCGACGATCTGCTCGTTGAAATACGAACGG
>DATCGT010000181.1:0-4080 GCA_036508775.1 Tepidiformaceae bacterium
TCGCGACAATCGGCCGCGAAGGAACCACCGGCGTCCCCGCCTTTCTCAGGACTGGCCTCTCGAACCTGGCGTTCATCTCCCAGTTGCCCGGCTCGTCACTCCGTATGAAGACCAAAGACTTCCTTACGGCAATCGACCGAAGCCCGGGTTTCGCGGCGATTATCAAGCTCTACAGCGGGACGATGCTTGCGCTCGTGGCTCAGTCGGCCGCCTGCAACCGAGCACATCACGTCGACGAACGTTGCGCCCGCTGGCTTCTGATGGTCCACGACCAGACAGGCGATGCGGCCTTCCCGATCCCCCTGGAGTTCCTGGCGCAAATGCTGGGAGTGAGTCGGCCGCACGTCGAGTTGGCAGTAGCCGCGCTTCAGGACGCGGGGCTGATTGGTTACCAAAAAGGGGTGGTGACGATTACAGATCGCCTCGGGCTGGAAAGGGCAGCGTGCGAATGCTACGCCGTCGTTCGCGAGCACTTTCGCCGATTGGAACACTCACGCGAAGGCTGACGATCCGAAACAACAGGAGGGACAGAGATGACCTATATCCGCTTATCCGTTGTCAAGCCACGGCCCGGCCACGAGGAGGGTACCGTGGAACTCCTCAAAGCACTGTCGGCAGCCACTGCCAACAGCCCTGGATGGCAGGCCAACTACGTCCTCCGGTCGCACGATGACAGCGGCGACATAGCACGAATCTCCATCTACGACGATGAATCCTCAGCCGAGCGGGAAGCCTCCACACCGAGTGTGCTGTCTCTCCGGTCTGAACTTCTCCTCATCATTGAGCCCGGTCACCGAGAGCGCGGCTTTTTTAGTGTCTGACCGCAGCCCTGAGCCGCGATCATCTGTACCCCACAGGCTCCAAAGACCGGGATCTGAAGACGACACGGGGACGCTTGGGCAGTGAATCACTTGACGCACATTAGGGGATCGGAGCAGGCGGTAGGGCGTCAATCGGGAGGGGGCCAAGCGCGGGTTCCTCCCCGCCAATTTGGCGGATCTCTAAGGTTGCATCGCAACCGATGCATCGCTTATCCCACCATTCTTGAGCGAAGCGCCAGGGAGGACCTGAGAGGCGGATACCACCGCATTTTGTTCGCTTCCAAACTGTCTGCGCGTGAGCACATTTATCAATCACGTTAGGAAGCCTCTTTCTTGGACTCTCGATCCGCTCGGCACGTCTACGCCGGGGTTGGGCCGTGGAGTTTGTCACGGAGGGGCAAAGTGGGATGGGGATCCTCGCCGCACCTCCGTGCGGTGGGATTCTAGCGCAGACGCCGTTGCCCGTCCGGTCAGAATGCTGGTTTACCGCTCGCCCTTGATGAACTCTCGCATCGCCCTCAGGTTCGCTTCGCAGTCCTCGATGGCTGATGGCTTCGTCCGCGTCGCCGCCCAGTTGCTCGCGCATCCTCGCAAGCTCTGTCCGGCAGTAGCGCGAGGGTCTCGCGCACGTGGGGGTCAAGCGCGTCCTCACCACCGAGCCGCTGCTGGCAGACGACGTGATCGAGGCGCTTGCGGCCGCGGCCGATGAGTATCTCAGGCGTACGGCGCTTTCTGACGAGAAGGTGCTCTTGACATCACACAGGGCTCACCCGCCCTCGCGTTAGCTGCTGCGGCGACCAGGCTGGATGCCAGTCTTGTGGTCGTTGCAGTACAGGGCAGGGCCTGGCGACACGCTTTGCGCTGGGGTAAGCACCAGCCCGTCGACTCATGCATTCGCTTCGCCGGCCGCTCCTTATCGTTCCGGGCTGAGGCTGGACTTTCGTCTTGTACCTTCTGGCCCCGCGATTAGCGTTCAGGCTGCGGGAATAGGCCGACCAGGTTCTCTTCTTCGGTCGGCAAGCTTCGCTTGATCACTTCCAGGTGGTCGAGTGCGATGCCGGCACCGATGGCTACGCACTCCAGCGGATCGTCCGCCACGTACACCGGAACTCCCGTCTCCTGGGTGAGCAATTCATCCATATGGCGGAGCAGTGCGCCACCCCCGGTCAGCACGATCCCGCGGTCGATGACATCAGCGGCCAGTTCCGGCGGCGTCTTCTCCAGCACCGCCCGGACCGTCTGAACAATCGTCACAAGGCAATCCTGGATGGCCTGCGACACCTCAACGCTATTCAGCGTGATCGTCTTCGGCAGACCGCTGAGCTGGTCGCGCCCGCGGACCTGTGTCCCCAGCCCTTCGTCGATGGGGATAGCACTCCCGATCGCGATCTTGATGTCTTCGGCAGTCTTTTCGCCAATGATCAGGTTATGTCGCCGCCGAACGTGGGCCATGATCGCTTCATCGATCCGGTCTCCTGCCATCCGGACCGACTCGCTGACCACGATGCCATAAAGCGAAATGACCGCGGCTTCAGTACGACCACCGCCAATATTCACAACCATGTTGCCCCGGGCTGTCCCGATCGGGATCCGCGCACCAATCGCCGCAGCGAGCGGTTCTGGGACAAGGTGTGCGGGCTTCCGGGCGCCCGCCTGCTCGGCCGCATCTCGCACGGCGCGCTGTTCGACGCTAGTCACCCCGGCGGGCACCGTCACCATGACTTCCGGCCGGATGATGTTGTATCGCCCGGTGATGAGGCCGATGAAATAGCGGAGCATCGCCTCAGTGGTCAGGTAATCGGCGATCACTCCATCGCGCATCGGCCGGATGACGCTGATCGAACCCGGTGTCCGACCCTGCATAGCCCGCGCTTCATGGCCCACCGCAATAACCGCATTGTCACGATTATGGCGCGCGACCACCGAGGGCTCATTGACGACGATGCCCTGGCCTTTCACATAGACCAGGATGTTCGCCGTGCCCAGGTCGATGCCGGCTTTCTTGGAGGCAAGGAACTCGAAGGCCATTAGCTCCGCCCTATCTGCAGGCCCAGTGCGCGCAACTTCTTGTCGAGGTGCTCGTAGCCGCGATCCAGGTGCTGGAAGTCATCGAGAACGGTGACTGCTTCCGCGACAGGCGCGTCATCGCGCCAGCCCGGACGTCGAGCGACCGCGCGTATGCCCCGTTCAACGCCGTCGGTCCGGCCAGGATGGCCGCATTCACCGCGAGTGAGGCTGATGGTTCCCCGGTTCGTACCGTGGCCATCAACGGTCCGACGAATGTCACTCGCCGGCAAGGCGAGACGCGACAACCCTTCGTGCCATCTCAGCGTCCTTCCGCAGAACGAACTCGTGGCGTTTGCCTGCACGGGTGAGGATGACAAGACGCTTGGGACGCGGCACGACAGTGAGGCTCGCGATCTCGGTGTACATGATGGACTGGCCTCGCTTCTTGCCCTCGACATCGATGCGGTCGTCAAGCATGAGGAGTGCAAACCCCTCGCCTTCAATAACGTCGGAAGCAACATCGGAAGCATCGGACATGCGGTGACCGTCCTTTCGCGAGGGCCCGTAACTGGCGAGGCAGCCCCACGACACGCCTGCCATTGGGCCGACAGCGCACTCTCCCTCTGACTGGTTGGAGATGGCCGCTCACCGGCTCGGTCCGGCCAGGCTTGAATCAGAAGAGCGGCGGCACCGACGGGGGGGTTCTGGACCTAAAGACGTGTGCCTCGTCGGGCCGCCCAAAGATTTCAGGCTAGTAGCGGCGGCCAGCTCCGCCGCCGTAGCTCCCGCCACCGCCGGAGTTCGTGCGTGGCTGAGACTGGAAGCAGTCGCTGCAGTAGACGGGACGGTCGCCGCGGGGCTGGAAAGGAACGCGCGCCGTCTTGCCACACGTCGCACAGAGCGCGTCGAACATCTCGCGAGGTCCTCCGCCGCCTCCGCTGCTTCGGCTGCCGCCAGAGTCGCGCCGCGTCTGGCGGCAATTCGGGCATCGGCGAGGATCGTTAGAGAAGCCCTTCGAGGCATGGAATTCTTGTTCCCCTGCCGTAAAGGTGAATCCGGCGCCGCAATCGGCGCATGCAAGTGTCTTGTCAGCGAATGACATTCGATGACCTCCCTGTTTTTAGGAGATTCCCTACGGTCATCGATCACCAGTGAAAGAAGCTTTATTGAGGATGATGGGGACGCGGGTTCCTTGCCATCCACCGTAACAGGTTCCAAGCGCGCTCGTCCCGGTGAATGTTCGGTCGGGGCC
>DATCGT010000182.1:0-6939 GCA_036508775.1 Tepidiformaceae bacterium
TAAGCAATCCGGAGCACCACGAAGGTCAGAACTCGCAAATGAGCCCCAACGAGATCAATCAGAGGCCAGTGTGAGAGTGACAACGGTCTCGCCTGGACACCCCCAGCCGGGGCCGCTGGCGCACCACGATGGGAATGATCCACTCCAGTTTGCCCTCGATTGGTCCGTCCTAGTTGGGGTCATCCTGATCTACTTCGGGTTGCGAGCCCTCGTGTCGGTAGATGTTCCGCGTGCCGTCAACCTCACGGTGCATCTCATCAATGCCGAAAAGGTCACGCCGAGCTCGGAACCATCGAACTGCCACCGAAGTAACGTCGCCGCGCCCAGAGCGAGACGTACACCAGTGCAACCAGCGCCGGCACCTCGATGAGCGGACCTACAACCCCCGCCAGCGCCTGCCCCGAGGTGATCCCGAACGTCCCGATTGCCACAGCGATCGCCAGTTCGAAATTGTTCCCTGCGGCGGTAAACGCGAGGGTCGCGGTCTTCTCGTAAGAGAGGCCCTGGGCACGACCCCAGGCGAACGATGACGTCCACATGACAGCGAAATAGACCAGAAGCGGCAGGGCGATACGCGCCACATCGAGCGGCTGCGACGTGATCCGATCCCCCTGGATGGCGAAGAGCACGACGATCGTGAAGAGGAGGCTGTAGAGCGCCCATGGCCCGATTCGGGGAAGAAATTTCTCGTCGTACCACTGGTCGCCCTTCCGCTTCCGGCCGATTCGGCTGGTCAGGAAGCCTGCGGCCAGAGGAATCCCGAGGAAGATCAGGACCGACTTTGCGATGTCCCAAAAAGCAAAGTGGACCGACAGCTGATCGAGCCCCAGCCAGCCGGGGAGCACCTCAAGGTAGAAGTACCCCATCAGCGCGTAGGCTGCCACCTGGAAAATGGAGTTCAGCACAACCAGTACGGCCGCGGCCTCGCTGTCTCCGCAGGCCAGCGTATTCCAGATCAGGACCATGGCGATGCACCGTGCCAGGCCGACAAGGATCAGGCCGGTGCGGAACTCGGGAAGATCGGGCAAGAACACCCATGCCAGCGTGAACATCAGCGCCGGGCCCACGACCCAGTTGAGCACGAGCGATGACACCACCAACGGGCGGTCGGCGGTGACGTTGTGCAGCCGGTCGTAGCGCACTTTCGCCAGGACCGGGTACATCATTCCGAGGAGGCCAACCGCGATGGGGAGAGATGTTGTGTCGATCTTGACCCGGTCAAGGTCCTCGTTAAGCCCCGGGATGAGCCGTCCGAGCAGCAGACCAGTAGCCATCGCGAGTCCTATCCAGACTGGCAGGAACCGATCGAGCGTCGACAGCTTCTGGAGGACCGAGGCATCGAACTCGGGTTCTTTTGGAGCTACGGCAGCATGAGCCAAGGTCGAACCTCCTGGACGGTGAGATTCGAGGGTACGATCCGCTGATGAATCCTCGGACTCAGGTATCTCAAAGGCTATTACAGAGATCCTTGAGAAGAACTTCCACTCGTTCTCGGATCATGTCCCGAATGGCGCGGACTTCGTCAAGACCTTTGCCCGCCGGGTCAGGAACCTCCCAGTCCAAATACCGCCTGCCAGGGAAGACCGGACACGCGTCGCCGCAACCCATCGTAATCACGACGTCGGCGGCCTTCACCGCATCGTCAGTGAGGGGTTTCGGGAACTCATGCGAGAGGTCCATCCCCAGCTCCGCCATCGCGTCGACGACCCGCGGATTGATTTCGCGGGCCGGGGCAGAACCGGCCGAGCGCACCTTAACCCTCCCGTGGCCCAGGTAATCCGTCAGCACGGCCGCCATCTGCGATCGGCCCGCGTTGTGCACGCATACGAACAGGACTTCCGGACACTCCCTGGACATAGCTCCCTCCGCTGCTCAGGCTCTGCCTTCTGCCGCTCGCAAAAAGACGATGGGGTCCGAATGTTATCGGAGTGTTATCGACAATGGTCTGGGACATCTCACGCGCCGGAACATCGATGCTAACTTCGTTCTTGAGATCCTGGCTGGTGAACCTGTTTTTGCGGTCAACGAGCCGAGACCGAACCGGCGCGGCTCACACCTTATGATTGGCCCTGCGGCAAACGGCCGGCACTGGACGATTGTTATCGTCGAGGTGGACGAGGAACTCGGCGGCTGGCGACCAATCACCGGCTGGCCGAGCGCTCTCAAGAAGATTCAGCTGTGCTACGTACAAGACTGACAGAAACGGAAGAAGCACGGGTGGTCGCAGCAGCGGAGCGTTCGCGAGATGACGAGGCACGGCCGTTCGCCAAGTCGATGTCCAGGTAGCAGCAGACGCGAGCGGCGTTCTTTCAGTTCGTCTCCGGATTGGTCAGATACGCACCCTCCGACAAATAGCTGCCCAGCGAGGCGAGTTTTTGTCCGATCTGCTGCAGGAAGCCGTGAACCAGCTGATCGGGACTTGCGGACCTGAAGTCTCTACGAGCCAGTCGTTGAACCGCGTGGTGTTCTAAGCTAAGGTTCGGCTCGACCCCTAAACCGGGCGAAAAAGGGGCAGAGCAATCCCCGACTCCTGGTCCTGCCATTCGACCTGGACCCGCTGCCCCACGGCGATATCCATCGTCGGGTCGTTCACCCCGACGATGTTGGTGAGGATGCGGAAGCCCTCATCGAGATCGACGTAGGCGATGGCATAAGGCCCAAGGGGAGCGAAGGCAGGGTGCCGGTTCAGGCGAACAACGCTGAAGGTGTATATCGTCCCCAGTCCCTTCGAGTCCTGCCAGGCCAATTCGCGCGAACCGCAGGCCGGGCAGTGAGCGCGGGGGAAGAAGACAACGGCGCCGCAGGACTTGCAGGTCTGGTAGGTGAGGCGGTGCGCCTTCGTCGCATCGTAGAAGGGCTGGGTGTCGGGCTCGGGGAAGCGGGGCTGCGGTCGTTCCATGGCTAATCCCTCGCCAGGATGATGGTGCCGCCGGTGTGCGACGTTGCGAGCATGCCGCCGTTGCCGTGCGCGACGGCCAGGCGGGCGTCTTTCACCTGCGATGTCGACTCGCCGCGCATCTGGCGGGCTGCCTCGATGAGCAGGAAGAGTCCTCGCATCCCGGGGTGATTCGAACTGAGTCCACCCCCATCGGTGTTGAGCGCGGGCTTGAGTAGGCTCTGGAAATGCAGGCGCTGCTCCGAGACGAAGCTCCCGCCCTCTCCCTTCTTGCAGAAGCCCAGGTCCTCGAGCATGACCAGCACGGTGATCGTGAACGAGTCGTAGATCATTGCAACGTCGATCTCGGCCGGCGTCAGCGCCGCCTCGCCAAAAGCCTGCGGGCCGGACTGCGCGGCGGCGCTGATCGTCAGATCCCCGTTGTTCTCGGAGTACTTCGTCGCCTCCCCGGAGCCCAGGATCCACACGGGTTTCTTCCGGCAGCCACGAGCGACCTCGGGGCTCGCGATGACTACGGCACCTCCCCCATCAGAGACCATGCAGCACTCCAGGAGATGGAGCGGATCAGCGATCATCCTTGAGTCGAGCACGTCCTGGACGCTGATCTCACCGGTACCCTGGTAACCCAGGTCGGTCATCGCCTGGACCGCCTCCGGGTTCCGCACCGCGTGGGCACGCGTGGCAACGGCGATGCGAGCCAGCTGCTCACTCGTCGTGCCGTACTGGTGCATGTGCCGTCGCGCCACCATGGCGTAGTTCGCGATGAGGGTGACTCCGTAGGGCGCCTGCATGTTGTCGAGCGGGCTGGCCGCGCCACCGCCCATCCCGCCGCCACCCGTACCGATTGCCCGCGAATCACTGTGGGCGGTCGAGCCATAGGTGAGGAGCGCGACCTTCGCCTTGCCGGAGACGATCGCCCTCCGCGCGTGGGCGGCATGAAACTCGTAGGAGCTGCCGCCAACGGAGGTGGTGTCGATGACGTTCGGCTTGAACCCGAAGTACTCCGAGAGGCCGAGGCCCGACATCCCGGCTCCGTCCTGGGCGTCGTAAAGCGCATCCACGTCGCTCCAGGCGAGACCGGCATCGGCCAGCGCCCGCGCGGCCGACTCGGCCTTGATCTGGAGCGACGTCACTCCGGGCGCCTTGCGCTTCGGGTATTCGTAGATGCCGACGATGGCGGCTTCACGCTTCTGAGAGACCATGCACCCACCTCAAGAGGGAAGCGGCGGCCCGCCGCTAGACGGTCTGGAATCTACTGGAGAGGGAGCTACCGAGTCAACGCAAAAGATCCGGCGCTTTTAACATGGCTTGACTGCGGGCACGCAGTCGATGCCCAGAGCGTCAGCCTCCCTGGTTCAGGAGCACCGGCTCGAATCCCTGCATTCCACGAAGAAGGTTCACTTCCCCGCGGTGCCCGTTGAGGTGGATGACGAGGTGGAGGTTAATCGAATCGCCGATCGTCTCGGTCCGTTCGCCGAGTTTCACCTCTCGCTTCAGGCCCTCCTCGTCCAGCGACCCGATGAAGGCGAGGGCGAGCTCGCCCACCCGTTCCTGGTAACCCCGGAACGCTTCAAGCGAGGAGATGTGGACCGTCGCAGCGTCTTCGTTTGACTGGCCGGTGCCGAATCC
Source organism: Tepidiformaceae bacterium (assembly GCA_036508775.1). GTDB lineage: Bacteria > Chloroflexota > Dehalococcoidia > Tepidiformales > Tepidiformaceae > JBGPOS01. The sequence goes on from DATCGT010000182.1 coordinate 4,526, forward strand.
CTTCTCCGGCAGGCCAGTCCTCACTGCCCAGCCGCCGGCATCCCATTCACTCGGCTTACCCTGGAAAACCTGCTGGAAGAACAGGTCCTCGATCCGCGCGGCGTGCCACATGCACCAGGCAATGGAATGAGACTGGCCGTCAGGTACGAAGTGCAACTGCTGTTCGGAGAGGCCGTCCGCCGCGCCGCGGAAACCGCGGTGGACGAAGTCGAGCGTTTGCTTCATGTAGTCGATGGAAGACATCTGCGAACTCCTCGCCGAGGTGGTTTCGGAGAAGACTACACCGACCTGCTCGCCACGGACGCATGCTTCTTCACACATTGCCGACACCCCCATGGGCAGCGCCCCCCTTTTGCGACAGAATGCGCTGGCAGCCCGGCAGGGCTCGGAGGTGGTACCAGTGGGACTCCAGGGTGACGCCGCAATCGTCGGCATAGCGGAAACACGCCCGCTCCGCCATTACGAACAGCCACGCAAGTTCACGCTCGAACAATGGGCGGACCTCGCCCGCGTCGCACTCGATGACGCCGGCATCTCGCCAACGGAGGTCAACGGGATCTGCACGCCCGGCATCCGCGAGTCAGCCAGCTTCGTGCCTTCCACAGTCGCCGAGTTCCTCGGCACGCCCGTCAACTTCGGCGAATTCGTCGACCTGGGCGGAGCCACCGCGGCCGGCATGGTCTGGCGAGCGGCAGCGGCGATCGAACTCGGGCTCGCCGACGTCATCGTCTGCGCCGTCCCCTCCTCACCCGTCCCCCAGCGCCCGGCGTCCGGTGTCGCGATCGGAAGCGCGTTCAACGCGCCGGGAAACTACTTCGGAGCTTCCAGCCCAAATTACGGCTCCCCGCAGGCAGAATTCGAAATTCCCTACGGCAACCTTGCCCAGAACTGCGGCTACGCGATGATCGCCCAGCGTTACGCCTACGAGTTCGGCTACGACCCTCGCGCCCTTGCGAAGATCGCCGTCGACCAGCGCACCAATGCCTGCGCGAACCCGAACGCCGTCTTCTACGGCCAGCCGATTACCATCGACGACGTCCTCAACAGCCCGATGATTGCCGACCCGCTTCACATCCTCGAGATTGTCATGCCCTGCTCCGGCGGCGCGGCCGTGGTGGTGGCGAGCAAGGAGAAGGCCCGCGCCGCGAGGCGGCGGCCCGCCTGGGTGACGGGCTGTGGCGAGCACATCGCCTTCAAGACACCGACCTTCGCACCCGACCTCATCCGCACCCCGATTGCCACGGCTGCGGACCGGGCGTTCTCAATGTCCGGGCTCAAGCGCTCAGACATCGACATGATCTCCGTCTACGACTGCTACACCATCACCGTCCTGATGACCCTCGAAGATGCGGGCTTCTGCGCGAAGGGCGAGGGGATGAAGTTCGTGAACGCCCACGACCTGACCTTCAAGGGCGATTTCCCCTGCAACACCCACGGCGGCCAGCTCTCCTTCGGACAGGCCGGCCTCGCTGGCGGCATGTCCCACGTCTGCGACGCCACCCGACAGATCCAGCGGCGTTCCGGGGCAAACCAGGTCGCCGATTGCGACACCGCCTTCGTCTCGGGCAACGGCGGAATCATGAGCGAGCAGGTCGCGCTCATCCTGCGAGGAGACTGATATGGCCATCGAGAAGCCGCTCCCCATCCCCACGCACATCTCTCAGCCCTTCTGGGACGCGCTCCGCGAGCACAAAGTCCGTATCCAGTACTCGCCTTCGACCAGCCAGTGGGTCTTCTATCCCCGTTCATTGGCTCCTCGAACGCTGGCTGATGACCTCGAATGGAGAGAAATCGCCGGCACGGGAACGGTCTACGCCTTCACCATCGGGCGCCGCCCGACGGCCCCTCCCTGGGAGGATGCTCTCCCCCAGCTGCTCGCAATCGTCGAACTCGACGAGGGCCCGCGTCTCACGACCGAGCTGGTGAACATCCCCCCTGAAGCGATCAAGGTCGGCATGCGGGTGAAGCCGCATTTCGAAGACATCGCTGGCGCCGGGGTGACCCTCCTGAGGTACGAACCCGCCTGAAAGCAGTCGGCCCAGGACACACAAAAAGAGAGCGCTCCGTTTGGAGCGCTCTCTTTCGTTTCATCAGCGGACGACTCGCCGTTTACGGGGTGAGTGCGTTGTACATCCCGTCGAGGTCGCCGTTGTAGAGGTCGTTCGTGCTGTCCGCTACCGCGATGATCGGTGCATTGCTGGTGATCGTCATCGACCCGTAGAAGCAGGTCGGATCGGTCCCGAAGCCGTTTGGATTCGAGCCGTTGTAGGGGCCATTCTGATAGAACACCGTCGGCGACGTGATCGTGGTGGTCCAGGTGTAGGTCGCCGCGCTTGAGCAAGTCCCCGGGACCGTTGCCGAATCGGCGACCGAGGTGATAGTCAGGGTCGCACTGCCGCCGTTCGCAGGGCTCA
>DATCGT010000183.1:0-7089 GCA_036508775.1 Tepidiformaceae bacterium
GCTCGTCCGTCTTCAAGTCCGAAGCGCAGCTGCAGGACCTTCCGCTCGCGGCTGGTGAGAGTCGCAAGCATGTCTTCGACCCCCTCGCGCAAGAGCCCCTGGATTGCTACATCCGCCGGCTCGAGCGCTTGCGCGTCCCCGACGAGATCGCCCAGGAGGCTGTCCCCGTCGTCGCCGACTGGCGTGTCGAGCGAAGCAAGTTCCCTGAGCAGCGGCTGGATTTCGCGGATGCGTTCGGCCGTGAACTCGCGCTCATCCGGCTTGAGGTCCTGGTTCATCACCCGTGCGATGTCGGCGTCCGTTGGATCGTAGCCGTTCTCCTGGACAAACCGCCGGCTGACGCGGGTCAGCCTGTTCAACGTCTCGACCATGTGTATCGGGATACGGATGGTCCGTGACTGATCGGCGATCGCCCGGGTGATTGCCTGCCGGATCCACCATGTGGCGTAGGTTGAGAACTTGAAGCCGCGCCGGTAGTCGAACTTCTCCACAGCACGGATGAGCCCGAGGTTCCCCTCCTGAACCAGGTCCAGGAGCGACAAACCGCGTCCCAAATACCTTTTCGCGACGGAAACGACGAGCCGCAGGTTGGCCTCAGCCAGGTTCTTCTCAGCCTTGCCGCCGAGCCGCCTCAGTGACTCGAAGTGGTCGCGGAATTGTTCCTCGAGGCTCGAAAGCGGCTCGATCAGGCCATCGACAGGGGGCAGGAGGACACTATCGCCCCCAGCTTCGTCACCCATCCGGCTCAAAAGCGACTCCGTGAGCACGCTGGTAACAATCGACAGTTCGACGATCTGGCGCTGGACCTGGTCAACAGGAAGCGCTGACTGGTCAGCCGCGGCGGCGAGAAAATCGGCGTCAACCACACCGTCGATAAGGGAACGGAACCGGACATCAGCCGCGACCGTCGCGAGACCTTCGCTCTCGAGTCTGTGAGCTTCACCCACCGCCGGTCGACTATCGACGTATGCCAGGGCTGAGTGAAAGAGCGGGAGCATGTTTGCCCACCGTTCGAGCAATGTGATTGCAATGCGCGAGCCCGATGGGGGATGACCATATGAAGCGACGTACGCCTCTTGGATAGTCTTGAGATAGTTGCGCTCTTCGATCTGCCGGCCCAGGCGCTTTTCGTCGCCAGCCGTCAGCAAGAAGACCTGCCCGATCTCCTTGAGGTACATCCGGACCGGGTCGTCGATCGGCTCGCCGCTATCGCGAGGCGCGATGTCCTCGATCTCTTCTGGGGAGTCGACATCCAGCTCGAATTCCGGGCCAGCTTCGAGTGAGCGTTGTGAAGTGAGGGTGTTGGTCATGGTTCTCCCCCGCATGAAATATGGATTGGGGCCTGCCCCCGCCGTCAGGGTCCGGAGCAGGGAACAGGTAGTTCTGAGACTACCGGGCAGCTAGTTGCCGCGGTCGGACCGTATTTCTCGGCGTCTCGGGCTGCGAGCGCTGCTGAAGGGCTGCATGGCCCAACTCTGGCTGGCAGGCCCCTGGTCGCTTCGGCTGTCGCGGCTGCTGCCACCGTCGAGGCGAGCGTTGTGGCCGCCAGCGGCGCCCGCAGAGAAGTAGCGTGGGGCTGCTGAGCGGTCGCCCACCCGCGGCTGCGACTGGAAACAGTCATTGCAGTAGACGGGACGATCGCCACGGGGCTGGAAGGGCACCTTGGCTTCTTTGCCGCAGCTACCGCAGGTGGCACTGAACATTTCGCGGTCGCCGCGGCTAAAGCCGCTGCCACCACCGTCTGTACGCCGGGCAGCCCGGCATGTTGAACAGCGGCGGGGTTCGTTGGTGAACCCCTTGGACTGATGAAATTCTTGCTCGCCTGCCGTGAATGTGAAAGGACTTCCACAATCAGCGCAGGTCAGGGTTTTGTCGGTGAACGGCACTCGACGACCTCCAAATAATCTGGATCCCTGCGGTCATCGAACACTGTTGAGAGCTTGCCTCTTCCGCGAGGCCGATGGAGCACTGGGTTATCTGAGAGACATAATAACACCTTTCAGGCTAAAAGAGAACATAGGTTCTTCAAATCGCGGCGACTTGCTCAGCGACGTCCGCATGCAGTGAATCCCGCAAGTGATGTCGAAGCCGACACCACCGGCGGAGATGATCCCGCCGCGGGCCGGGTCAAAGGCCGCAACGCCGCCGATCGGGAAGCCGTAGCCCCAGTGCGCGTCGGGCATGGTCATCGCCGGGCCAACGATGCCGGGAAGGTGGGCGACGTTCGTAATCTGTTCCAGGACCTTTTCGTCCATCGCCTCGATGAGCGGACGACTCCCGTAGAGAATGACCTGCGCACGCGCTTCGCCCACCGATTTCGTGACGGTCCAGCGGAACTCGTCGAGTTGCTTCAGCCGAGAAAGGTCCATCTTCCTTCGCCTCTTACACGTCCACGACGCAGCGGGTTTCCCAGCCCTGGTCGTCCTGCCGTACGGAGAGCATCGTGAGTGTGGCGCCCTTCACTTCGACGCCGCGCTCGACGGACGGGCGCCATGGCTCCCCGCGGGCGATCCCGCGCCAACTGGAGCCGTGCCGTTCGATGTCGAATGTGGTCAGGGCCAGCTTTTCAATGCGAGCTTCGGCGAGGAGCCCGTTGAGCCATCGCACGAGGCCCAGTTCGAGATCTTCCTCTTCGAAAGCCACATCGACTGATGCCGGCTTGTTCGCCGTATTGCGGTCGACCATGACTCCAACATTGCTGCGGCGGCTCGCGCGAACGCTTCCTCCACGGTTGCTCCTCGTCCCACGACACCAATGTCGGCGCCGTGTTCGAAATAGCCGACACCTTCTTCCCCGGGCCTGGGACCCCGCCCCTCAGACACGTGCGCGAAGGTCGCTCACGGACTCCTTGCCGTGCATGAGGCGGATCGCTTCGGCGAGGAGCCGTCCCAGGTGAACCACCTCGATCGGCAGGCCCGAGTCTGCCGGCACCGGGACACTATCGGTGATGAGGATCCGCTCGATCGGCAGTCGTCGGAGGCGTTCGAATGCGTAAGGCTCAAACACTCCGTGCGTAGCCAGGACCGTTACGCGTGCCTCCGCGCCGGCGGCAAGGAGCGCTTCAACGGCCGCCGTGATAGTGGCGCCGGTGGTAATCATGTCATCGACGATCAGCGGCACTTTGCCGCGGACGTCGCCGGTGATGCCCGTCACCATCACGTCGGCGCCAGAGGTGCGCGTCTTGTGGACAACGGCCACTGGCAGGTGCAGTTCTGCGGCGTAGCGATCGGCGAGCTTTGCGGCCCCCAGATCGGGCGCTACGACGACTCCGTTGGCCGCCACGGTGTCACTCAGGCCGACGAACAACGCCGGAAAAGCGGCGAGATGCTCCACCGGCATTGCGAAATAGCCTTCCATGGCGGGTGCGTGCAGGTCGAGAGCTACGACCTGCTGTACTCCGCTCGCGGCGATGAGGTCGGCAACCAGTCGGCCACCCACCGGGACCCGCAGTCCCCCGCGCCGGTCCTGGCGCCCGTATCCGAAGTAAGGGATTACGGCGGTGATGTGAGCCGACCCTGCGCGCCGGCAGCAATCCGCCATTAATAGCAGTTCCACGAGGTTCGTCTCGACCGGCGGGCAGGTCGGCTGTACGAGATAAACATCAGCCCCACGGACGCTTTCCTGGAGTAGGACGTGGCGTTCGCCTCCCGGGTAGCGTTCAATCGTCCTGCAGCCGGGGATCACGCCAAGTTCCTCGGCAATCGCATCGCCCAGCGTGACGTGGGCGCTCCCGGAAAAGACGGCCAGCCGCATCTCCGACACGTGTTACTTGCCCTTCGTCGCGGCCGGGAGCCGGACGTTCAACTGGAGGAAGGCCACGGTGCGGTCCAGCACCTCATCGAGCGCGCCGGGTTCCTCGAACAGGTGACCCGCCCGCGGAATCACGGAGAGCCTGGCCGCTGGGGATGCCGCCGTAGCCATCTCGACGGTGGCCAGCAGGGGATCGTGAGAACCGACAACGACCAGCGTCGGAGTGGTGATGGTATCGAGGTCACCAGGCCCGACCGGCGGTGCGCGAAGCACGACGGCCACGGGGGGCGGCTTCAAGCGTCCGCCGCGAACAGCCTCCGCAGCGACGACTCCGCCCATGCTCGATCCCGCCAGCATGAGTTGAGTCGCATCGATCCCCGGCTGCGCCTGGACCCAGTTGTAGACTGCCGTCAGGTCATCGCCGAACGCTTCGTCACCTCGTGGGTCATCGTCCGACTCCCCGTGGCCGCTCAGGTCGAACAGCAGCGTCGCGAAGCCGGCGTCCAGCAGACGTTCGGCAATGACCGTGTTTCTCGGTGAATCTTTTCCGCTGCCGAGGCCGTGGATGAAGACGACACAAGGAGACGCGACGGAGCCGGGCGGCACCGCCAGCAGCGCGGCGAGATTAACGCCGTCGCGGCGGATTGTGGCGCGTCGACGCTGCACCGCCGACGCGTCCCGCTCGAATTCGTCCAGCACCTTCCGGACTTCATCGTTTTCGAACGGGCGAAAGTCGGCGTAGAACTGCCCGATAGCAAAGAAGTCCGGCTCGACGGCAAGGCAGTACACCTCGTCAGCTTCCCGGCGCATCGTCTCGATCGTTTCGGGCGGACCAACCGGGACGGCGAGGATCACCCGCTTCGCCCCCGCCCACCTCATCGAACGGAGGGCCGCGATTGCCGTCGCGCCCGTTGCGATCCCGTCGTCAACGACAATCACCGTCCGGCCACTGACCGGCGCATGGCGATGACCATCGAATTCGGCCTCACGACGGCTGGCCTCCTCAGTCTGGCGAGCCTGCTCGTCGGCGAGGTACCGGTCATCCGCGCCACATTCTTCTGCCAGCCGGTGGTTGATGTAAGCAACACCAGTGGAACTCACGGCGCCAATCGCGAGTTCTGGCTGGCCGGGCGCGCGAAGCTTCCGCGCCACCACGACGCCAAGCTCCCCTCGCAGCGCTCTCGCAACTTCCAACGCGACCGGGACACCGCCACGGGGTATTCCCAGCACAATCGGGTGTTCGATTTTCTTCCCGACGAGGAGTTGAGCGAGCCGCCTGCCGGCGTCTTCGCGATCACGAAACTGAATCATCGTCACACCTCGCTGCCATCACGCTGGCCAATGACGAACTTGCGGGATGCAGATGCTAGTGCCTCCGACAGGGAACCATGACGGCCGACTGGGGCCAACTTGGCGCGCCGGACGGTCCGCTCCGTCGTCGCCACTCGACGACTGACCGTGATGAGGCCCATCCGGCTCTGAATTCCGGGCCCGGCGGAGCTTCATGAAAGGCAGCTGCGGCGTAACGATGCCCGCAGATTCCACCCGACCGTGAGCGACGGGCGGCTTGTCAGGCTGCCCTTCTGGCCCACGCGGGGCCTTGGCGTCGAAATGATCCGCCAGCTAATCGAGATCGCATGGGACGCGGAACTCGAGTTCACCCAGTTCGAGCTCGTGCGCGCAATCAACGATGAAGCCATCCATGCCGCCGAGTTCCTTGGTGCCCTCAACGTTGGTTCGATTCCCAACGCCGCGAAGGATACGCGCGGTGATCTGCACGACATCGTGTTCTTGCAGATTCCGCTCGGCAAGTGGTGGCAATGGTCACAGTTCTGAATCAGCCGAACCAATTCGTTCGCTGGTTTAGCGAACTAACTCTGAGTGACCTGCCGCTGGTTGGCGGGAAGAACGCTTCGCTTGGCGAATCCACCGCGGCGCTCGCATCCCGCGGTGTCCGGCTTCCGGATGGGTTCGCGATCACGGCTGAGGGCTACTGGCACTTCCTCGATGCCAATGGCCTGCGCGCGCCCATCGAGGCCCGGCTGCAGGTCCTGTCGCGCCAACCGTCCGGCTTGATCAAGGCGGCCCGCGCGATTCGAAGGATCATCGAGACCGCGCCATTCCCCGCCGATCTTGCCGACAACATCCGCGTCGGCTATCGCGATCTCGCGACTCGGCTCGGATGCGCCGACCCTCCGGTTGCCGTGCGCAGCAGCGCGACCGCCGAAGACCTGCCGGGTGCCAGTTTCGCGGGCCAGCAAGAGTCCTATCTCAACATTGTCGGTGAAGAGGCTGTTCTCGCCGCCGTGCGCCGGTGCTTCTCTTCGTTGTTCACCGAGCGCGCCATGAGCTACTGCGAAGCGCACGGATTCGGGAACCTCGACGTAGCCATGTCGGTCGGAGTTCAGCAACTGGTCGCCTGGCCCTCCAGCTCTGCCGGCGTTGTCTTCTCGATTGACACTGAGACCGGCTTCCCGAACGTCGCCATCGTCACCGCAGCCTGGGGTCTCGGCGAGGCGGTAGTGAAGGGCGAAGTCAGCGCTGACGAATACGTCGTTGTTCAAGCCTTCTCTGGGACATGCGCCACAGCCGATCCTCCGGAAAACCTGCGGCACAAAGCAGATTCGCCTGGTAGAAGGTGCCCCGGGTAAGCCTCCCCGTCCGGTCGAAACAACGGAGGAGGAACGGCAAGCTTTCGTCCTCAACGAGTCCGAAATCCTCGAGTTGGCGCGTTGGGTGACGCTCGTCGAACGCCACTACCAGTGCCCGATGGAGATCGAGTGGGCCAAAGATGCGAATACCGGCGATCTCTTTCTCCTGCAGGCCAGGCCTGAAACGGTGCATTCAGCCCGGGACGCCGCCGTCCTCAGGCACTTCCTTGTGCAGGGACAACCGAGGCCATTCCTCACCGGGTCGGCAGTCGGCGATTCAATCGCGATCGGCGACGTGCGTGTCGTGCACGATGCTGCCGGCGCCGCCGACTTCCATGACGGAGACGTGCTGGTCGCGGCTACAACCAGCCCTGACTGGGTACCCCTGATGAAGAGGGCCGCCGCGGTCGTCACCGATCTCGGCGGGCGCACATCGCACGCAGCCATTGTGAGCCGTGAACTTGGTGTCCCCGCAGTCGTCGGCACGGGAAACGGCACGCTCCGCCTCGCTAACGGAGAGCCTGTCACCGTGTCCTGCAGCCAGGGCAACGTCGGATATGTCTACGAAGGCAAGGTCAAGTTCGAGGAGCGGGAGATTCGACTCGACGATATGCGTGCGACACGAGGTCGCACGTTTGCGAGTGGGCTCGCAGAAGGGAGGGTCGACGTCATGACATGACGCCGGCGG
>DATCGT010000184.1:0-2203 GCA_036508775.1 Tepidiformaceae bacterium
CCCCTCATCGCCCTGAGCGTCTTCGCCCTCCGCCGTCCGGCGGCGGCTGGCCCCGTGTTCGTGGGTGCCACCGCGCTGGTTGTGCTTCTCACCCTGACCGATTCCCCCGTCGGCACCGACGTCAACCGCGACACGGCGGTCTACGTGGCGGTCGTCGTGTTCGCGATCGGTGTGGCGCTGGCGTTCCTCGGCCTGCACCGCGCAGAGCTCGCCGGCCTGCTGATGGTGGTGGCCGGGCTGGCGCAGCTTGCGGCCAGCCGGGGCCATCTCGACCTCGTGCCAGGTTTGGTGGCCCTGCCGATCCTGGTGATAGGCCTCTTGTTCCTGCTCGCCGGAGCGCTCAGCCATGAGTCCCTCCGATCGGGGCCAGGCCACGCCGGTCGAGGTCGGTCCACGCCACTTCCCCACGCCAGCTAGTCGATCGCATCAACGACTTCGACGTGGCGAGGTTCAAGACGCCGCGCCCTTTAGTCTCGCGAACGCGCACATCTGCCGCGAAGAGTGCGTCACACCGCCGCGAGGCGGGCGACGCACTCAGGCCTTTCTTGCCGGATCGCCCGATGACCGCGAGCGCTGTTGTCCCGGCCAAGTTCGAGGAATCATGGCTACATGGACTTCCCGCAGATTTGGCCGCACCTCAGCACCTCGAGCCGGTCATGGCTGACGGGGCACAACGGTGAACCTCTCCCGGACGATCTCATCGCAGAGATCCTCAGCGTCACGGGCGGCGAACAGAGCGCTCAGTGGTGGACTGGTCCCTCGGTGGAGGGGGAGACGCAGCTCACCGACGAGGCGGTCGACTGGATCGAGACCGTCGCCAACGACGAGGGCTGATTCAAGTTCTCATCAGCTAGGGGCAGCCGCGCAGCGACCACTGCGAGCGCGCTCGTAGCCGCGAACTGCCCGTTCAAGCGATGGTCGACGAGGCGCGTCCTCACAGCCGCAAGCACCTGCCGGCGCGCGGCGCTAACGTCAGGGGTCGGATCGGCTGCGGACCGCGTCGCGTCAGATGTGGGGCGACGCGGCCAGCAACTTGATCTGGGCCTAGGTGGCGTTTACCGGCGCTGATGCCGTCACTGGTTGGCGGCTGGTTCGGCGCAGCAAGGACCGGGCCATTGCTAGCGTCCACACGATGAAGAGCAAGAAGCCGAGCTGTCCAGCGTTGCCGATGTTGCCAATGGGCCCGTTCCAGTCGAGCAGGGATAGTTCGGATACGAAGTTCAGTGCTGCCGAGGCGACGCCGACCCAGACGACCCAGGGGCGGACGACGCCCGCTTCGCGAGTCGCCAGGGCGGCCGCTGCGGTCATGACAGCGAAGGGCATGAACCGCGCCGCGTCCAGGAAGGTCAGCGGGCCCAGGAGCAGCCGGATCTCATGGTCGGTCGCGCCGGGGGCACCTGCGACTAGTGCGCCGCTGAGCGCCGCGAAGGTGATCTGGGCTGCGGCGAACACGCTGGCGGCGCCCGACGCCAAGAGCGCCCACACACTGTCGATCCCGGTGGTGCGGTGGGCCAGGACGCGAAGGCTGGCGGCGAAAGCCAGGATCGGTATGACGGTGAGGACCGTCAGGAAGATGCTCACCGACGACGTGGTGTTGCCGGCAACGAAGATGTCGCGGACCCGGCTGGCGGGATCCGAGAGCTGTGGGTTGTTCCAGGTAATCATCTCGGCGAGCGCCACAACCATCAGGGCCAAGCCAGAGATGGCCACGGTTGCCCGGACACGTTTCTCGTTCATGGGATTGATCCTCTCCTCAGAGTTGCGGCCCCCTTGGTCGCATCATGCTTCGACGCTAGGAGGCCGGAGCCTGTGGCGTCGTCCGTCCGCCGAGTGGTGTAGCTGCCTGGGGAGTTGATGTTTGGCATGGTGGGCGTCCATCCGGGGATTTACGAAAGGTCCACCTCTGGTTCGATGCCTGGGGGTGCTCATCCGCGTAGCGTGTGAATGTGATCCGGCTTCCCGTGCCGCCCCGCTTCGATCTGGCGTTGTCCATGCTGCTCATCGTCGCGGGCCAAAGCGAGGTCTGGCTCAACCAGCAGATCGCCCCGAAGGGGCCAGTGGCCGTATGCGAGTTCGTGATCGCGGCCGCCGTGGCCTGGCGTCGCGCCGCTCCCCTGAGCGCCATCGCTGTTGCCGGGGTGGGCAGCGTCGCCGAGGCAGCCACCGGGGTCGACATGTCGCTGCCGGCGATTCCGCTGCTCAG
>DATCGT010000185.1:0-2795 GCA_036508775.1 Tepidiformaceae bacterium
CATGAGCCCAGCGAAGTCGAGCATCGAACGCGACAGGCGATCCAACTTGGAGACCACCAGAGCGTCCGCCCGGTGGTGGCGGAGAGCATCGAGCGCCGCGGCGATGCCCGGCCGATTGAGGTCCTTGCCGGAGTAGCCCGCATCTTCGACGAAGGTCAGGTCGGCCTCCTGCCAGCCGCGACGTTCAGCCTCGGCGAGGATCGCCGCCCGTTGAGCCTCCAGCCCGGCGCCGGAGTCGGCCTGCTCAGAAGTCGACACCCTCGTGTAGGCGATGACCCGGGCCATCAGTGCAACCACTCGGGCAGTCCGTCTTGGGAGAGGAGTCGGAAGGTTCGGTAAGGCATCGACCACCATCTGGCGTCATCCGGTTGGTGGCGTGTGTTACCTCTGGTTGGCGGTCAAAGCAAGTCGGAAGACCGCGAACCGAACGTTTCGCGGTCGTGGCCGCCTCATCCTTGTGCAGGACAGCCTCGCCCTAACCGAAGCATGAGGGAGCATCTCCGGCTGCTAGATCCTCTCTTGCATGCCCCATCCGATGACGCCCGAGCCTAGACTCACCTTCCCGAGACCGACAGTAGCGAGGCAGTGATGACTTGGGATCTGGACATGGCCCGGCGCGGCGACCCGGGGCCGAGCGGGGGCAGACTGCTTGAGACGCATCGCCAGACCTCGCACAAGTTGGAGTTGATGCTCCGCTACTGGGAGGTCTGGAGTCGGATCGTCGCCCGCGCTCGCGGATACCCATTCTGTGTCGACAGTCTCTGGCTGATCGACTGTTTCGCGGGCCGGGGACTGCACCCCAGCAATGCGCATCCCGACGGGTTCATCCCCGGCACGCCCGTCCAAGCCTTCCGAGCCGCAACGGCCACTCATCGGGCCGTCCGGAGTTCGCGGTTTCACCTGCGGGCCGTCGAACGCAACCGTCGCGTGGCTCAGGAACTGGAGCGACGTCTCGTTCGGTTGAGCGGTGCCGCTGCCGACAAGCCGGACTGGCGGGTTCTGCCGACGGCCTTCGCCACCGCCGCCCCTGAGATCATCGCGGAGATGGCCGCCGACCGAGGCCACGGACACAGTTCGGGGTCAGCCTATCGCCAGCACGATCACCGAAGTCTTTGGTTCGTCGACCCGGATGGGCTGAAGGACATTCCCCACACCGCCGTCGATCCCCTACAGCCGCTGACCGGGGCGGAGGTAATCATCAACCTCGATCTCGGTGGGATGTGGCGGGTGGCACGGACCGCTGAACTTGCACTCGCCGCTGGCGACGTTCGTGCGGTCGCGAAGGCCATCAACGAGCAAGTCATGCATCGCACATTCGGGGGCGATGTCTGGCGCGACGTCATCGACAGGGCCGACCAGCACGACATCTTCGGCTCCATCGCACAGGGCTATGCGGACACTTTCCCGGCGTTCCCCTACAGGTGCGTGTATCCGCTCCACAGCAGTCGTACCCAGCGCCGCTACCTCGTCCATCTCACCCATTCCCCGCGGGCGAGAGACGCTTTCGCCGAGGAGTACCTCGCATCGTGGAAGATCGGCACCGTACTGAGCGATGAGGGGCTCAGCACACCTCAGCGAGCCACCCGAGCACTGCGGCTCTTCGACCAGTTCAGAGGCACGGAGGTCACGGTCCAAGAGATGTACGACCTCGGCGTGGGTGCGAGCCGACGGCAGATCACGAGCGTGTGTCGCGCAGCGGAAGAGATGCGTCTCGGGGATTTCGACGACGCCGCCTCACGTATGACGTGGTACGAGGACCGGGTGCCCGAGCAGGGCCTCGGGCTCTAGGGAGACCTGCACCTCGCGTCGTCTCACGTCGGCTGCCCGCGTCTTTATGACCGGATACTGGTCCCACGTGCGGTCATCCAACTCGCGGCCGCCCGCCTTGGGGGTGCGACCACCCCACTGCTTGAAGAAGAACGCGGCGCCCTGCCTCACAGCGTGGTCCCGCAGCATCCTCACCCACGCCGAGTGCATTGGCCGCGCCCCGACCCCGGACTCGCCCCCGACGATCAGCCAGTCGATCCCCGTGAGGCTTAGGGACGGCAACGGGCCCAACAAGGGCTCGGCCGAGATGAAGCGTACCGCCGCAGGCGTTGCGCGGAGGGCGTCGGCGCGAGCCGCCCAGCGGTCGTTCTCAATGCTCACCCCGAGCCAGACGTGCGGGATTGGCCGTGGGGCTCGCTGGCGCCGGTAGTAGGCCGCCACCACCTCCGCCATCCGCTCGGGGCGCTTCGTCAGGATCTGGTAGGAGTGCCAGTCGGCCTGCTCCATTCGCCCAAACACCTCGTACACGAAGGAGTCCGGCACAAGTTCATGGAAAAGGTCGGACATCGAATTGACGAAGATCCGCCGGGGCTGGCGCCAGCCCCGGGGCTGGTCGAGTCGCTCGGGGTGGAGGACGACGTTCTCAGGTGCGAACTGCGGCAGCCACGGCCGCCGACTCCAGCCGAACCGTAGGCTGAGCGTCTCCGCGTAACAGTGAGCGCACCCGGGCGAGACCTTCGAACATCCGGTCACGGGGTTCCACGTGGCATCGGTCCACTGGATCCCTGTCTTGTTGCTCAAACTGCGCACCTCACGATGCGGGCATCCTAGATGGGGGATGCAAGGACAGGCGCCGTGTGCGGGGCAGCCTCATCTGCCATCCACCGGCCAACGGTCGGTCTCGGCGAGGTACTTCTTCTTCCACTTGCAGAGGTCACCGCAGAACACGCTGTTCCCGTTGCCGTAGTCGAACGTCCTCTTGCACACGGGGCACTGCTTGCGCTTCGGGTTCTTCGACATGGAGGAGA
>DATCGT010000186.1:0-2523 GCA_036508775.1 Tepidiformaceae bacterium
TCCGCGCCGGGTTTGGCAACAACAACGTCGACACCTGCGCGCGGGTCTGCCATTCACCTACTGGTTATGGCCTCTCGGCGACGTTCGGCACGTCTGCCGGGACACAGGACTTCGACTCCGTGGATGACGCCGACGTTGTCATGGTCGTCGGTGCGAACCCGACCGACGCCCACCCGGTATTCGGCTCGCGGCTAAAGCGCCGACTACGCGCAGGGGGGCAGCTGATCGTCGTCGATCCGCGGCGCATCGAACTCGTCAAATCCCCGCACGTTGAAGCGAAGCACCACCTGGGTTTGCGGCCCGGGACGAACGTGGCCGTCATCAACGCAATGGCCCATGTAGTCGTCAGCGACGGACTCGTCGACGAGACCTTCGTGGCGGAGCGGTGCGACCGGGCAACGTTCGAGCGCTGGCGCGAGTTCATTGCTGACGAGCGCCATTCTCCCGAGGCCGTTGAAGCCATTACCGGCGTCCCGGCCGTCGAAGTACGAGCCGCCGCGCGCCTGTATGTCACTGCCCGCAATGCGGCGATCTACTACGGGCTTGGCGTTACCGAGCACAGCCAGGGCTCGACCATGGTGATGGGCATGGCGAACCTCGCGATGGCGACGGGGAATCTCGGCAGGCGCGGCGTGGGCGTGAATCCGCTCCGCGGACAGAACAACGTCCAGGGTTCCTGTGACATGGGATCGTTCCCGCACGAGTTCCCCGGATACCGGCACGTTTCGAATGACGCCGTGAGAGCGACCTTCGAGGAAGCCTGGGGCGTTGCCCTCGGTGGCGAGCCCGGATTGCGAATCCCGAACATGCTCGATGCCGCCGTCGACGGGACGTTCAAAGGCATCTACATCCAGGGCGAAGACATCGTCCAATCCGACCCCAATACCAGGCACGTCGTGGCCGGGCTCGAAGCGATGGAATGCGTGGTCATCCAGGACCTCTTCCTCAACGAGACCGCGAGCTACGCACACGTCTTCCTTCCGGGATCGTCGTTCCTCGAGAAGGACGGCACGTTCACAAACTCCGAACGGCGCATCAACCGCGTTCGCCGGGCAATCAAGCCGATGACCGGGATGGCCGATTGGCAGGTCACCATCGCGCTTGCTAAGGCACTCGGTTGCGAGATGGAGTACTCCCACCCATCCGAAATCATGGCGGAAATCGCCCGGCTCACGCCGACCTTCCACGGAGTCAGCTACGAAAAGCTCGACCGGCTGGGCAGCATCCAGTGGCCCTGCAACGATGCTGCCCCGGACGGGACCCCGATCATGCACATCGGCGGATTTGTGAGGGGCAAGGGCCAGTTCATGATCACCGAATTCGTGGCGACGGATGAGCGAACCACCGATCGTTTCCCGCTACTCCTGACGACGGGTCGCATCCTCAGCCAGTACAACGTTGGCGCCCAGACCCGCCGCACGCCAAACGTTGCGTGGCGCAGCGAAGACGTCCTCGAGATCCACCCCTGGGATGCCGAGAACCGTGGCATTAATGACGGAGACCTGGTCGAGCTGGCCAGCCGGGCGGGGGTGACCACGTTGCACGCGATCGTTTCCGAGCGCATGCAACCGGGCGTCGTCTACACGACCTTCCACTTCCCCGGCACCGCGATAAACGTGGTGACTACCGAGTTCGCGGACTGGGCCACCGACTGCCCCGAATACAAGGTCACGGCCGTCCAGGTAGCGAAGACCAGCCACCCATCGGCATGGCAGGCGTCCTACGCAAAAATGCGGGATGAGACGACGCGGCGCAAGCGGCCCGCAAGGAGCATCTAGACCCATGGACGACGAGAAGATGATCCACAAGGTCAACGAAATCGCCCGCTTCTTCGGGGCCTATCCCCACGAAGAAGCCGTGGCCGGCATCGCGGACCACGTCCAGAAGTTCTGGGAGCCGCGCTTCCGCCGACAGCTGGTGGAGTACGCGGCCGCTGGCGGCGCCGGGCTCAACCCGCTCGCGATCGAGGCGCTCCGACGGGTGATCGTTCCGGCCGAGAGCCGATAGGCAACCAGCCGCACCGGCGAGCCGGCTGACTCTCTCGCCCCCACCACCAATCCCCAGCGGATCCTCCTGCCTCCCGACGCAATTGCACGCGGGCCGTCGCCTTCTGAGCGGGGTACGAAGAGAGCCTGTTCGACGCACCGAAGCATGTCTACTGGCCGTTTCGCTCGAAGGTCGCCGAAGTCATGGTTGCACCAATCACCGCTGAGCGTAGAGAAGCGAGTGTGTGTATCCTGCATGAAACAGGCGCATCCAAACAGCTTCCATACACTGAGGAGCGAATTCACAACACCCCCCCTGATGGCCCCTCCCAATAGCATCAAGCCATGGTTACCGCGCCTGACGTCGGCGTACCAATCCTGGAATTTTGAGGCCGTCATCCGTGGTTATTCATGTCGCCTATCGAGAGGAACACTACACAACAATGGACGAGTTCGTTCGCGGCGTCCGGGCGTTAACAGACCTGGGCTGGCGAATCTCGCAGGTCCGCGGGCCCGACAACGGCCCCTTCGCCGTCCT
>DATCGT010000187.1:0-3967 GCA_036508775.1 Tepidiformaceae bacterium
GACGACGAGCCCCCGCCGCGCGTGAACCAGCGTGCACTCGTACTCGCGAATGCTGCCGTCAGCTTTCATCTTGCGTTCGATGATTGGACGGCCTTTCGCAAAGGTTTCGATCGAGGAGCTATCCTCACGTGCCATGGGCAATGCTCGGTTCAGGGATGAGATGAAGAAGCTTGCGCACCGATCGCATCATCGACCAACCCGTCGTGCGTGTCGCGTGGATGTCAGCAATACAGTCGCGGCTCGCCGTCGTATCTGAGGTGTGATGCGCAACACTCTTCTCGCGCTGCTGGCCTTCTCAGGGATCCTCGCGGGTTGCGATGGAGGCAACTCCGTGACCGCTCCCCCCGAGATCAAGGAAGCGAAAGCCACGCGCGATGTGGTTGACGGCGCCGCCCAGCTGAAGACGACGATCACTGTGCTTTTCGATCGTGACTTCTCGCTCGTTTCCTCCAGCGTCAAACTCGAATCGCGATTCGAACTGCAGGTTCCGGATGTCCCCGTTCAACAGGGCACAAAGAGAGTCTTCGTGCAGAGTGCGGAGCGGTCGAGCGACAATCCTCGGCTGGTCACCCTGCACATCAACTCTCTCGTCCCGACCGGCACGACTCTGTCGGTGGCGCGTGCCTCCTTCCAGTCGAACATGGCGGGCGCTGCTACGGCGGACGTCGCCAGTGACCTGACCCAGCTCGCGGCATTCCTCGCGTCGCATCCCCTGCAGCCGGGGAAGCCTGCGGTCGTCGATCCCGGCGTCCAGGCCCCCGTGACGGCTGAAGACCGGGATCCGACGGCTGTGAGGAACGCGCTCGGCGCGCTGCTGGACCGCCGTGGCGCCAGCAGTGCCAGCCGGCAGGCGGTCCTCGACCGCTACGACAGCATCCCTCCGGCAGCGGTGCCCTCGCCGAAGCTTCGTGCAGCCCTGGCGGCCCTCGCCGGGACGTTCGCGCAGCCTGCCCTCGATTCTCTCTTCACGAACAACAACTGCACCGGTCAGCCCGTCGCGCTCATCGCCTTCCAGCCGCCGCCCGGCAATCCTGCCCTTCTCGGTCAGTCGACGCGCCAGGCGGACGGGCGTCGCGTCATCTCCATCAACCCCGTCCTCGAAGGCGAGCGAATCGAAGACCTCATGTCGATGGTCGCCCACGAAGCAATCCACTGCGACAACTTCGATGGGCGTTACGAAGAGATCGCGGCTACTGCGTTCGACAGCTTTCTCTACCTTGGTGTGCTCGTCACCGACCCGTCGCTCGCCACTGCGGGGACGCTGCTCTCCCGGGAATTCAACATCGATGCCATCGCCCTAATCAACAGCGGGCGACGGTATCCGGAGTCGGTCGGCGTGCTCCCCACGGTCGGGACCACGCAGGTCCTGCCGGGAACCGCGTCGCCTGCCGCCGCCTTTGCGGATTATGTGGCGGCGTCGTATCCGGAGATTCAGCAGAATGATTCGCCTGAGGAGCCGCTGGCACGGGCCTATTCCGACGCCCTGGCGGCGATAGCCGACATTCCGCCCGGCCCGCCTTTCAACCTGACCTTCCTCGACCAGTTGCTGGGGGCGGCCATGGATCCGAACATCCTCGCCGCGGACATCGGGATCCTCGGACTCGTTCCGGCAGGGTAGGCGCTGACTGCTACCCGTTCGCGCCGCGGTCGATGAGCGTCTGCTCCACCAGGCTGAGAAGCTGGTCGGCCGCGAATGGCTTTTGTACGAATGATGTGTTTGGGGTCCTCGCCGCGAACTCGGCAGGTCCCTCGGCGCTGTATCCGCTGATCAGAATCACCGGGAGTTCCGGCCACTGGTCAGCGATGGTTCGTCGGAGCTCAATGCCGGACTCCCCTGGCATTACGATGTCGCTGATGACCAGGGAAGGGGACTCTTCGGTGAGCACGGTCCGCGCCTGGCTGGCGTTTGCGGCCTGCAGCACCGAATAGCCCTGCGTGCGCAGCAGTCGCGCGAGCATGACCCGTACAGGATCATCGTCATCGACGATAAGGATTAGTTCATCCACGGATGGACGCTCCCAGGATTCATCTTTGGTACCGGCCGCTCTCGTGATACCCAAACCTCTATCCATTCCAACCGCTCGCACCTGGCGCGCAGATCCGTGTTTACAGATTAGCGTGTCATTGTGAGCCCGGTCATTCGTCACATGCATCAGGGGTTTCCCCTATAGAGACTGTTCGCCTGGCGAAGCGGCCATTCACACCTGCGCCAGGTCCGCTTTCTCCTCGGACCCTTTTGCTCGACGGAGACTGTGAGCCTATTATCGGCAGACTGTGGAAAGGATTTAGGCATGCGATTCGCCATCACCGTCGTATCGGCAGCCATCCTGCTCTTCCTGCTGTATCTGTTCGCTGGTTGGATTGTCGACGGATATCTGGGTGGCAACATCTTTCCCGATCGCCTCGTCCCTGGCAGCTGGGCCGCGCCCAACAGTTGGAGTGAGTGGCGCGACATAATCATAGTCATAATGGGCATCTTCTGGATGCTCAGCGGCGTCCTCACGGTCGTTCTCCTCGTGGCGCTCGTTTTCCTCGTCATTACCTTGCGAGGGGTGATGAAGGAGAACGTCGCCCCGGCAATCGATTCGCTGAAGGAATCGCTGGACAACGTTCGAGGTACAACGGAAATGGTCGGTGAGAGCATCGTTTCACCTATCGTGCGCATTTATTCGGTAGTTAGCGGCGTCCGTTCGGCCCTGGGTGCCGTTACCAACCTGCCCGACTTTGTTCGTAATCGTCGGAAAAAGAAGTGAATTCCCAGCAGTCGCCGGACGCCGGGGAGCCGACGGACGACCGGCATGAGTCGCCCGTCGACCTCGCGCGCGCCGTTGTCCTCGGTCTTCGCGACACCTGGGATTCGATGCTCGCCGAAGGCCGCCGCGCGGCGAAGGCCACCCACGATCGTCGCTGGCGCGATTTCGACTCCCGCACGAAGTACCGCCGGAGTCGCGGCCGCTAAGGGCACCGAGCCTGAAACCCCGGCGCTTGGTACCATCTGCACGGCCCCACGGAGAGGTGCTGGAGTGGCCGAACAGGCACGCCTGGAAAGCGTGTAGGGGCGCAAGTCCCTCGTGGGTTCGAATCCCACCCTCTCCGCCAGCGAATCTACAGCGCGTGTCGCAAACCTCCGGCTCCTCACCGAAGCTGTGGCGGGCTCGTCGTCTCGCGGACACGTCATCCGAATTGGTATCAGCCCGGACTTCTGTCGCCGCCTGTCGAGATCACGTTATCGCGGCCGACTATGCCCGGAAGTCCGGGCCAAAGGTCGTTGGCAAGTCGGGCGTCTTCCTCTATCACTCTTCATAGATCTCTTCGGCGGCGCGAAATGCGGACTACAAACATTCACGCTCGGACCCTGCGCGTCGTCTTGCTCGTCTCAGCATTCCTCGTGGCCGGCCTGTTGCTCATGGGCGGTCGGTCTGCGCGAGCGACCGGTGGAACCGGCGGCACCTGGCTAACGATACCGGGAGGCTCCGCGCAGGTCCGCCAGGTGGCGGTCGCCGTGGGCAGCAATATCTACGAAATCAACGGCATCGACAATACCGGCTGGGATTCGACGCCTCAGAACAATGTTTTCAGCACAACGTCGAAGACCTGGTCAAGGGGGTCGCTGGCGCCATTTCCAGACGATGGCCAGGTGGGCGGCCTGATCAACGGCAAGATCTATCTCGCGGGCGGCTTTGAAGTCGACACCTATGACCCGGCGAGCGGTGTCTGGAGTGTCGTGCCCAATTCGGCCCCGCCCGCGTATACCAGCTACCCGGCTGGAACAGTTGTTGGGACGAAGCTCTACCTGTTTGGCGGCTACGACAGGGCGGACATCAACAACGCGCAGGTCTTCGATGCCGCAACAGGCTCCTGGTCAGCGCTCGCACCGATGCCCCAACCGGCACGAAGCACCCCTGCCGTAGCTCTGAACGGGATCATTTACGTGGTCGGCGGTACACCGGAAGGCCTCACTCAGTAC
>DATCGT010000188.1:0-19492 GCA_036508775.1 Tepidiformaceae bacterium
TGGTGCTCGACCGCCTGGCGCCGCCGCGGTGAGCGTCGCCTCGTCCCCCGTACTCCCGGTCGCGGCGACGGCGGTTCCGTCCACAGAGCTGGATACGGAGAAGCTCCTGCGGCTCCTGCCCCCGTACCGGGTCGTGCTACACAACGATGACTACAACGAGATGACGACGGTCGTCCTTTCACTGATCAAGTGTGTGCCGTCACTCTCCGTCGATGACGCGACCGAAATCATGCTGGAAGCGCACGAACATGGACAGGCGACCGTGATCAAATGTCCGAAAGAGGCCGCAGAGCACTACCGAGAGGCCCTGGAGAGTTGCGGTCTGACCGCTACCATCGAGCCGTGCTAACTGCGAAGTGCGGGCGGTGCCGCCTGTGACTGTCACCCTGGGCTTCTATGGCGGAGCGGGCACCGTGACCGGTTCCCGGACGCTCCTGACGACCGATACCCATCGCGTGCTGGTCGATTGCGGGCTGTTCCAGGGGTTGAAGGAGTTGCGGCTCCTGAACTGGAAGGCGCCCGCGTTCGACCCGCGCTCTGTCGACGATGTTCTCCTCACGCACGCCCATATCGACCACTCCGGCTATCTGCCACGCCTGGTCAAGGCGGGATTTCGGGGCCCGATTTACGCCACGCCAGCGACGATCGAACTCGCGGGCGTCCTCCTTCGCGATGCGGCGCGTCTCCAGGAGGAAGACGCGGAGTACGCGAATCGCAAGGGATTCAGCAAGCACGAGACCGCACTCCCCCTCTTCACTGAGGCTGACGCGGAGCGAACCCTCGGCCAGTTTCTTCCCGCTCCCTACGACGAATGGATCGACCTGAACGGGGGTATCCGCGCCCGCTTCTCGAACGCAGGGCACATCCTCGGCGCGGCCCATGTCGAGGTCGAGGCCTCCGAGCAGACGAACACGACGAACGTTGTCTTTAGCGGGGACGTCGGGCGATATCACCTCCCGCTGCATTCGGACCCGGCCCCGCCCCCCGAGGCCGAGACGATGGTACTCGAGGCGACCTACGGCGATCGTCACCACAGCGACGAACCGCTGATCCAGCAGCTCCGGAAGCCGTTCATGGAGGCCCTGGCGCGTGGCGGCACCATCCTCATTCCCGCATTCGCGGTGGCGCGCGCACAACTCGTAACGCTCATGCTGCGGGACCTGATGGAGTCGGGTGAGCTCCCGGAGGTACCGATTCACATCGACAGCCCGATGGCTGTCGATGTGACCCAGATCTATGCGCGCTACTACGACGGCACCGAGCTTTCCGAGGGGCCGCACGGCGCGGGAACCCGGTCACTCTTTCCGAGGAACGTGCGCTTCCACCGGACGGTCGAGGAATCGAAGCAGATCAACAAGTTGAAGGGGCCGCGGATCATCATCTCGTCGAGCGGAATGCTGACGGGTGGGCGCGTGCTCCATCACCTCTTCCGGGTGCTCCCGAATCCGCGGGACCTTCTCGTGCTGGCGGGCTACCAGGCGGCGGGGACTCGCGGGCGAGCGCTGCAAGAGGGCGCGAAGAGCCTGCGCATTCACGGCCAGGACGTTCCCGTGCGCTGTCATTTCGTCTCGCTGGATGGGTTCTCGGCCCACGCCGACGCAGATGAGCTTCTGCAGTGGGTGACATCGGGGGCCGTTTGGCCGGCGAATGTGTTTGTGAATCACGGCGAGACGGAAGCGGCGCGAACGCTCGTCAAACGACTGCACGACGAATTGCGGATTGAAGCCATCGCCCCACCGCTGAATGCGCGGTACCGCTTCAACTGGGAGAAGCGCGCATGGATTGGCGAACGACCCTGAAGCAGACCGTCAGGGGCCGGTGAGTTCCGGTTCTTCGTCGACCAGGTCTTCGGGGTCGAGCCAGTCGTAGTCACCAGACTCGATGTAATCCGCGTCGTCACATTGCTGGCGCCATTCGCAGAAGGCGCAGCCGCCGCTCGGGGTAGCGCGAAAGTCGGTCGTCGTCTGCATGCGGCGCGCGATCCCGCCGAGGAGATTCACGGTGGCTGCCGCGTCGCGCCGTTCGAGGGCGCGGACTCGCCGGTGGCCAGTCCGCAGGTTCCAGGCGATAGCGGTCACGCCCGCCTCCCGTGGCAGGTGGAGGACGGTGCGAAGTGTGAGGTGGCCCAGGTCGAGTTGCTGGTCGGTGTCGTCATCCCGGTCGCTCCGGCCGGTCTTCCAGTCGATGATCTGCCAGCGCCCACCGGCCAGGAGATCGGCGCGGTCGACCTTTGTCGAGATCGCCACGTTCCTATGGTGAATGTAGGTGCTGAGCTCGGCCCAGCGGTCCTCGCTGAGGATCTCCGCATGTGCCTCGCACCCGTGTTCGAACAGGCCGAAGGCGGTGACGTAGGCCTCGGTCCCCGGGCCGGCAATCTCGTGGGCCGGCATGCGAAGGTAGGTTTCCAGGGCCCGCGCGCCATCGATGGCTTCACCTGTGTCGCTGAGCGCCTTCATGGCGCGGTGCACCCCGGTCCCGACGATTCCCGCCGGGTTCATCGGATCACCTGGTTTCGGCAGACCACTGAGGTAGCGAAACCAGTACTGCTTCCGGCAGCGATCAAACGAGGCGATCTTCGTGTAGGAGAGCCAGAAACGTGCGTCGCTCATTGGTATCGGATCCTACGCGCCGGGGAGGGGAACCCGGTAGAGTGCCGTGACATATCTCGATGGCTGGTAACTGTCGATGAGGGACTTACCCGGCCGAGATCCAAAATTTGCCGGTTCAGGTTTGGCCGGACAAACTTCACCTTTGCGTAAGGGTAGAGTAGGGTAGAAAGACTGGGGGTCTGGTTATGCGCATCCTGTTACGTCTCATTCCGTTTTTCAAACCTTATAAGCTGCAGCTCACGCTCGCCTTCATCTGCGTAGTGAGTGCGGGCGCGTTCGTGATGGTGAGCCCGCTTCTGATCCGGTTCGCGATCAACACCGGTCTCGACCCGATCTACGACAGCAGCAACAAGCTCATCGGGCTGAACGGTGATACGACCGCGCTCGTGTATGCATCACTCGCGATCGTCGCCTTCGCAATCGGGCGCGGAATTGCCGGCTTCGGCCAGCAGTACATCGGGGAGACGGTCGGACAGCGGCTTGCGTACGACATCCGGAACCTGGTCTATGACAACCTCCAGCGGCTGAGCTATGCCTACCACGACAAGGTCGAGACGGGGCAAATCATGGCCCGCGTCACCCAGGACGTGGAAAACATCCGCATGTTCGTCAACATGGTTGCGCTGCGGTCGCTCTACGTTTTCCTGATCCTCGGGATTTCGATCGTCGGGATGTTCATCATCAACTGGCACCTGGCCCTGGTCAGCATCGTGACCCTGCCGATCATCGCCATCCTCTCCGGGTTCAACAGCATGAAGATGCGGCCGCTCTGGCTGGCGATTCAGCAGAACCAGGCCGTCATGACGCAGGTGGCCGAGGAGAGCCTGACCGGTATTCGCGTCGTCAAAGCATTCGCTCAAGAAGACTTCGAGAGCGAGAAGTTCTATGTCGTCTCGAAGGCGCAGGCGGACCTGAACTACAAGCAGGCCCAGCGCGTGGCCACATACAACCCTGTCCTGACGGGTTTGTCGGCATTCCAGGTAGCACTCACCGTGGGCGTGGGGGCCTACTTCATTTCGCAGGGGAACCTGACCGCTGCAGACCTCCTGACGTTCACCCTCTGGCTCAACCTGCTCCAGCTGCCGATCAGGACGCTTGGGTTCATGGTAACGATGGTCGCCAGGACGATTGCGTCGACGGAACGCGTTTTCGAACTCGTTGATGCCCAGTCATCGGTGAAGGAGAAGCCGGGCGCACTCCCCCTCGCCGACGCGAAGGGACACGTCAAATTCGAAGACGTCAGCTTCGGCTACGACAATGTCAGCGCCGTCCTCGCCGATGTGAACATCGATGCCGAGCCGGGCAAAATCATCGCTCTCCTCGGCCCGACGGGAAGCGGCAAGTCCACCGTCGTCAACCTGATCCCGCGCTTCTACGACGTGACGAAAGGCCGAATCACGATTGACGACGTTGACATCCGGGACGTAACTATCGAGTCGCTCCGGAAGAACATCGGCATCGTCGCCCAGGACGTCTTCCTCTTCATCGGCACCATCCGGGACAACATCAACTACGGGCGCCCGGATGCGACCCAGGAAGACACCGAGCGCGCCGCGAAGGCCGCCCGCATCCACGACTTCATCATGAGTCTCCCCTATGGGTACGACGAATGGGTCGGTGAGAAGGGCGTAACCCTTTCCGGTGGCCAGAAGCAGCGAATCGCGATCGCGCGAACGTTGCTTCTCGACCCGAAGATCCTGATCTTCGACGACTCCACAGCGAGTGTGGACACGCAGACCGAATTTCTCATTCAGCAGGCGCTGAACGAATTGATGCAGGGACGGACGACCTTCGTCATCGCGCAGCGGCTTCGGACCGTCATGCGCGCCGACGAAATTGTCGTCCTCGATCACGGCAAGGTTGTGGAGCGCGGCAAGCATGCCGAGCTTCTCGAGGGCCACGGGCTCTACCGTCGCATTTTCGACCTCGAACTGAGGGACCAGGAACAGGCGCTCGGCCACACGGTCGGGTCGGAAGAAAGCGTCGCCGGCGGGGCGTAGCAGAGCGGTAGCCGACAACAAGATGAGGGAACGCCGTACGCGGCGGTGAGCAAGAGGAGTATCGGGCATGGGAATGTTTGGCGGCGGTGCAGCAGGTGGCTGGAGCAGCGGTATTGGCGGTCAGGCCATGGGCCCGGCCGGGCGCGGCCAGATGGGACGCGGTGCCGACGGCTGGGACGACGAGTACCTGGGGAAGGTTTACGACGCCCAGGTTATCCGGCGCCTGGCGCCCTATGTGAGGCCACACCGGACCCGCTTCATGCTGGCCTTCATCTGCATGGTCATCTCGGCGGGCTCGAACTTCCTCCAGCCCTTGCTCGTGGGCATGACGCTCAAAGCCGGCATCCAGCAGAACCCGACGCGAGTCTGGACGCTGTTTGCGCTCATGGCCACCCTCGCGGTGGCGTCCTGGGGCGCCATGACGGTCCAGCAGTTGACCATGAACTTCATGGGCAACCGCATCCTCCTCAAGCTGCGGACCGAGATGTACGACCACATGCAGAGCCTCTCGCTCAGCTTCTATGACGAGATGGAAGTGGGCCGGATGATCAGTCGCCTCACAAGCGACGTCACCGTCATCCAGGACCTGCTCACCAGCGGCTCGCTCACCTTCGCCGCAGACTTCGTCGGCCTCGGAATCACGGTTGTGGTCCTCCTGACCATCGACTGGACGCTGGCGCTGGTCACCTTCGCCGTGGTTCCGCCCATGGTCATCTTCATGGTCTGGTGGGCCGGCCATGCCCGCGCCGCCTTTATCGATGTCCGTATCAAGATCAGCGCCCTCTACGGGACGCTGGCCGAGAACGTTTCCGGCGTGAAGGCCGTCCAGTCGATGTCTCGTGAAGACGAGAACATCAAGCGGTTCGACGCGCTGAACCAGGAAAACCGCAATGCGAACATTTGGGCAGCGATGCTGAGCGCCGCAATCATGCCCGTCATCGAAATCGCCGTGGCGATCGCTACGTGTGCAGTGATCATCGTGGGTGGCATGCGAGCCATCAACATGAATGCGAGTCCCGCCCAGGCCGCTGACTTCTTCGGCATCCTGACGGCGTTCACGCTGTATATTGGCCGATTCTTCGACCCAATCCGCGACCTCGTGCTGCAGTACACGATGCTCCAGCGCGCCATGGCCGGCGGCGAGCGCATCTTCGAAGTGCTCGATACCAAGGCACGTATCGTCGACAAGCCGGACGCGATCGAACTCGAGGAGATCGAAGGCCGCATCGACTTCGACCACGTCTACTTCCACTACATCGAAGGCGTGCCGATCCTCGAGGACATCGACCTCCACGTGCAGCCGGGCGAGACAATCGCTTTCGTCGGCACCACGGGCGCCGGCAAGACAACCATCACCTCGCTCGTGAGCCGCGGCTACGAGGTCACCGGCGGTGCCATCCGCGTCGACGGCCACGACATCCGCGATATCCAGCGTCGCTCGCTGACGCGCCACATGGGCGTTGTACTTCAGAACCCGTACCTCTTCAGTGGCACGATCCGGGAGAACATCGCCTATGGCCGGCCGGAAGCCACCCAGGAATCGATCGAAGCTGCCGCGGCGGCGGTGGGCGCGCACGAGTTCATCGACCATCTCGAGAATAAGTACGACACCGTCCTGCAGCAGCGCGGACAGAACCTCTCGGTTGGGCAGCGCCAGCTCATCAGCTTCGCGCGCGCAATCCTCGCGCAGCCGCGCATCCTGATCCTCGACGAAGCCACGGCCTACGTGGACACGCAGACGGAGGTCATCATCCAGCGGGCATTGCGGCAGGTCCTGAAGAACCGGACCTCGTTCGTTATCGCGCACCGCCTTTCCACCATCCGCGAGGCGAACCGCATCGTGGTGCTGGACCATGGTCACATCATTGAGATTGGCTCGCACGACGAACTGCTGGCACTCAACGGTGTCTACGCGAATCTCTACAAGATGACGTATGAGACCGAGCAGGCCGCGCATCAGACCGAAATGATCGGCGAGGACGAAGCCTTCGCCCGCCGCCGACAGGGAGAGATGGGCGCCCCGCAGCCGGCAGCTGGCGCCTGAGTTCACGGGCTGGCAGGTATTACTCGAACGAGGGGTCGCGGAAACGTGGCCCCTCTTCTTTGCCCCGGTCGTCCGGACCCACGATCAGTGGACGAATGAGCCTCCACAATCGGCCCGCAGGCCCGCATTTTGGGGGCAATCGGAAGGCGACAAGGAGAGTGGCCGCGGTCGTTCAACAACGAATCCCTGTCAAAGAGTCCGGTGCTATCACGAAGATCGACCTGAAGAAGGACTACGGGTTCCTCTACCGGGCGCCGGCGAAGGCGCCGCAGGCCGCTGTGGCCAGGATCATCACCTTGAAGGAAGGGCGCGCGGTTCAGGTGATGCATGTGGGGCCGTATGACGCCGAGACGCCGACGATCGAGCGCCTGGAGGCATTCGCGCGCGAATCAGGGTTCGAATTGAGCGGCAAGCACCACGAGATTTACCTCGGGGACCCGCGTCGAGCCGCTCCGGAGAAGCTGCGAACGATTCTCCGGCACCCGGTGCGCTAGCCCCCCGACCTGCTGGGTCGAAGTGCTGCTACGCTTAGCGGCATGGACGAGATCATCGGCCACGCGGATGTCCTGCGGGAGCTTCGAGGTCTCGCGGAGGCTGCTGACCCGGTGCATGCGCTTCTCCTGGCCGGACCGGCCGGGACAGGGCGGACGCTGCTCGCGCTTGAGTACGCTCGGCTCCTGAACTGCGAGGCACGGCCGGGGAATGGCCCGGGTGCGGCGCCCGGGCTCTTCGCGTTGGAGCCGAGCACCTCAACGGCTGTGCCGTGCGGACAATGCCGGAGCTGCCGTCTGATCGGCGAAGGCGTGCATCCAGACGTCATCACGCTGGGGCCTGGTGACACGCTCTGCAAGCCGCGGCCGAATGAAAGCGGGCACGAACGTCACCCGCAGTCGCGGGACATTCGCATCTGCCAGGTGCGAGGCCTCATCGACCTGGTGGCGCGGTACCCGTTCGAAGCGCGCTACCGGATGATCATCATTGACCCGGCGGATCGTCTAGGGCGGGAGGCAGCGAACACGCTCCTGAAGACGCTCGAAGAGCCGCCCGGGCACACGGTCATCGCGCTCGTAACCGAGGCACCGGACTCGTTAATCGAAACCGTCGTCAGCCGCTGCCGGCGGATCGACGTCCGTCCGGTTCCCAGGGCGGAGATTGAGTCGGGGCTCAAGAGGCGCGGGATCGAAGCTGTTCTTGCATCCCAGGTCGCCAGCGAATGTCACGGCCGGCCCGGGCGGGCGATCGACTACGCGCGGTCGCCGGACCTCATGGGGGACCGTGCGCGGCTGCTCGAACGCTGCCGGAAGATCGCGGCGGCAAAGACGTCAGACCGCTTCACCTACGCCGGCGAGCTCGCCGAGCGATTCCGCCGGGACCGGACGCTGGTACATGCCGAGCTGAACGCGTGGGAAGCGTTCTGGGAGGAACAACTCCAGCTTGCAGCCCGGCAGAGGGACGGGGATGTCGCCGGGATCGTCGAGGCGCTGCGGGCGATCGTGCTGGTGCGCGCCGACCTGATGGGCCAGGTGATGGCCCGCCCGGCACTCGAGCTTATGCTCCTGAGTTTCCCCACACTTACACTGGCAGAACCAGTCGAGGAAGAACTCGCCACTCATGCCTGATAGCAACTCACGGGTCGCCGGCATCCGCTTTCGCAACGCCGGCAAAGTCTTCTATTTCCATGCGGCAGGCTTACGTTTGGAGCCTGGCGAGTATGTCGTCGTCGAGTCCGTGCGCGGGCCCGAGCTCGGCAAAGTCGTCATCGCGCCGGACCAGGTGATCGTCAACGAACTCAACCTCGACGACCTCAAGCCAATCCTGCGCCTCGCGAGTGAAGAAGATGTGCAGCGTGCCGACTCGCTCTATGACCGGGCCCAGGAACTGCTGCCGGAGGCGCGCCGACTCGCCGACGATGCCGGGTTTCCCGGACGCATCGACCAGGCTGAATTCACCCTCGACGGACGCCGACTGACCTTTTCCTTCGCGAGCGAAGAGCGGCTCGATTACCGGGACTTCGTCCGGAAGATCGCGGACCACTTCGACGTGCGGGTCGACATGCGCCAGGTCGGGGCGCGAGATCGCGCGAAGCTTGCCGGGGGCTATGGCATCTGCGGTCGCGAACTGTGCTGCGCGAGTTGGCTGACGACCTTCCCGTCGATTTCGATTCGCATGGCGAAGGACCAGGACCTGCCGCTCAACCCGCAGAAGATCAGCGGCCTCTGCGGGCGCCTTCTCTGCTGTCTCTCCTACGAAGACGAGGGCTACCGCGAGATGCGGAAGACCTTGCCGAAAATTGGGCAGCGCGTCAGCACGCCGACGGGCGAGGGCCGCGTGGTCGCGGTGAACATCCTCCGTCGGCAGGTGACGATCTTTGTGGATGGCCAGCGGGTCGAAGTGCCGGAGCGTGACCTGGGGCTCGTCGTTCGCTGGGACCCGACCAGCAAGATCGGCGATCCGCCGCCCTCCATATCCCGGGCCGAAGCGATCGCCCAGGGGCTTGTCGAAGAGACCGAAGAGGATGTCCGCGAGGCGGAACGGATTGCGAATCCGCCCGACGACTGGCTGTCGGCAGCCACGCCTGTGCGCGAGGAGCCCGTCGGGCGTGGCAGGCTTCCCGGCGGTGGACCGCGCAAGGAAGCCCGGACGCGACCAGCGCCCGCAGCTGGGCCCGGGGGCGTACCGGCCGGGCAGCCGCGACAGCCACGGCAGCAAGGGCGCGGACGCCCCGGCCAGGGTCGCCCCGGCGGTGAGCCGCCGGCATCGCAGCAGGGGCAGGGACCGGCACAGGGCCAACGCCGGGTGTTCCAGCGCGGACAGCCGCCGACCGAGGCTGCCGGTGGGCCGCCAGCGGCGGAGCCGCCGAAGCCCGAGGCTTCTCCGGAGGGCCAGCCCGGCCGCACGACACGTCGGCGGCGTGGCCGGCGCGGAGGTCGCGGGCGCGGTCCCGGAGGCGGAGCGGCACCTTCGGCTGAGTAAACCGGCAAGGGGACCTTCTGCCGCGCCTCCGCATTACTGAGCCCGGGTCACGCCGAACGTGCGCATGTCGCGGCAAGTTAATAATCCGGCCTGCTGGAGGCCCTCGGGAGCGCTACAATGGAGGCAGCTCCCGTGGGGATGCCACCGCATTTTGCCGTTGCGTTTCAGCACTCAAGTTGACCCTCTCAAGTACCGATGTCCCGCGCTCTCCGCGAGAGCGAAGCGGCGGGCGTGTGTGCCGTATGACGACTAATCAGCATCTCTCCAGCGCGAAGATCGTCGGGGTTCTTGCCCTGCAGGGCGATTTCCGGGAACACCGTGAGATGCTCGAAAGAATGGGCCACGAGGTCCGTGAGATCCGAAAGCCGGAGCAGCTCGACCCGTTGGACGCGCTGATCATTCCCGGTGGCGAGAGCACGACGATCGCACGGCTGATCCTGAGCAACGATTTCCAGCAGCCGCTTCGCGACTTCTGCGCCAGCGGCAGGCCGGTTTGGGGCACCTGCGCCGGGGCGATCCTCCTGGCGCGCAATGTCGACAACCTGGACCGGCCCGGCATCGAGGCGATGGACATCTCGGTGCGACGTAACGCTTTCGGGCGCCAGGTCGACAGCTTTGAGGCCGATATTGCAATCGAAGGACTCGAAGATGGCCCCTTTCGGGCGGTCTTCATTCGCGCCCCGCTCTTCGACGAAGTGCGCCCGCCGGCCCACGCGATCGGCACTCTTGCCGATGGCACGGTCGTCGCGGCCCGCGAGGGCAACCTCCTGGCGACGTCGTTCCACCCGGAACTCACGGGGGACACTCGCCTGCACGCGCTGTTCCTCACCATGGGGCGGACGCCGTGAGTGAGTTGCGCGCGGAACCGCTCAGTGCGATCGATGCCGCGACTCTCTGGCCTCAGCTTCACCGCCTTGGCACCGAAGTGATCGCGACGCGATCGAGCGACAACCTGCTGCTCAGCTCGGGACTGGCGGCGACCGGCCTCTCGAACCTTCCCCGGATGCCTCGAACGGCGGTGCTGGGAGTCCGGGGCCGCCTGCGCTACCGGGGAGTGCTCGCTGCTCGCGAACTTGCCGGTGGCGCTGTCTGGGAGGTCGTCTCGATCCGGATGGCGCGCGACAAAGATGACGATGTCGTCACGGCCCTGCTTGGCGGCGCATGCGCCGAGATCGCGCGGCGGGGTGGCCGCGCCCTGCACCTTCGTTACCCGGACGGCTCGCCCCACGCGGAGGCGGTTCGGAAAGCGGGGTTCATGGTGTACCGGCTGGAGCGGCTCTACGCGATCCCGCCCGCGCCAAAAGCAACTGCTGACGCTCGACTCCGTCCCGCGAAGCGGGCGGACAGGGCAGGCGTCTTTCGCCTGTATTGCCGCGTGGTCCCCGAGCACATCCGGCGCCAGGAAGCGCCGACCCTCCAGGAGTGGCGCGCGGTCCAGGATTCGTATGACTGCGACCGTGAGTTCGTCTTCGAGCGGGATGGGGCGATCGAAGCCTGGGTTGGGGTGGGGGAACGTGAAGTCTTTGTCCTCGTGGAGAGCACGGTGGAGGGGCTCATCGATGCTGTGCTCGACGAGGTGAATCGCCAGTCCGGTCGCCAGGGAACACTCGTGCTTGCGGAGTTCCAGGGCGACATCGAGCACGCTGCCTGCGGGCGTGGGTACACTGCACTCGGGATGCGGCTGGTCAGCACGCGGCAACTCGCATTACGCAACTCCCTGAAGGAGGTGGTAGCGGTACCCGCCGAATCGCTGGCGCTGCCGCACTGACACGTGACAACCGCTGAACAAGGGCCGGTCCTCACCGAACAGATCGTCACTGACGATCTCGACCTGCTGCTGGAGGCGCTGCCTCCAGACATCCGGGAGTCACTGGAATCGCCGAACCGGCGCACGGACCTCCTCGAAATTGTCATGGACCTCGGGCGGCTGCCGGAGGCGCGTTATCCCGGCCGCGAGGTGGTACTGAGCCACTCCGAGGTCACTGAATCCGACCTCGAGTACGTCATCGCCCACATCGGAGACTTTGGCGACGACAACCGGGCCGGTATCGAGCGGACGCTTCATCGCATCTCCTGTATTCGCAACCGGCGCGGCAAGATTGTCGGCCTGACTTGCCGCGTCGGCCGCGCCGTCTACGGCACGATCCGCGTCATCGAAGACCTCGTGCTCGGTGGGAAGAGCATCCTCTTCCTCGGCCGTCCGGGCGTGGGGAAGACGACGATGCTTCGCGAGGTCGCTCGCGTCCTCGCGGATGACGCGAACAAGCGCGTCATCATCGTTGATACCTCCAACGAAATTGGTGGGGACGGGGATGTCCCCCACCCTGCAATCGGCGGTGCCCGCCGGATGCAGGTGGCGACGACGGCGATGCAGCATGCGGTCATGATCGAGGCGGTCGAGAACCACATGCCCGAGGTCATCGTGATCGATGAGATCGGCACTGAGCTCGAGGCAGCCGCGGCTCGCACGATCGGCGAGCGCGGCGTGCAGCTCGTGGGTACGGCGCACGGCACTTCGCTTGAGAACCTGATGTTGAACCCGACCCTCGCCGACCTCATCGGCGGCATCCAGTCGGTGACGCTTGGCGACGAGGAGGCCCGGCGTCGCGGGACGCAGAAATCGATCCTCGAGAGGAAGGCACCGCCAACCTTCGACGTCGTTGTCGAGATCCAGAGCTGGCAGCGCGTGGCCCTTCACGCGGACGTGGCGGCAACGGTCGACGCGATGCTCCGTGGGTTCGCGGCGCCTGCTGAAGTCCGCCAGCTGACGGAGTCGGGGCGCATCGAGAAGGTGAAAGCCGAGGCCCCCGCTGAAGACAGCCGTACCGCCGCGCGGGTGCGTGGCAGCTGGGAAATCGGACTTGCCCCCGTGCGCCACAACGTCGGTGGGTATCAGCAGGAGGACCGGGTTCCGCAGCGCAGAGAAGATGCCGGCGAAGCACGGGCCCCGGGTAAGGTTCTGCGCCTCTACCCCTTCGGGGTTTCGAGATCCCGGCTCGAACAGGCAATGCGGACGACGGGCGAAGCGGTGGAACTCGTAGGCACCGCGGGCGAAGCCGACGCGGTCGTCACGATGCGCGCGTATTACCGGCGGAAGCCGCAGGCGATTCGCGACGCCGAAGACCGCGCGATCCCGGTTTACATCGTGAAGAGCAACACCGCCTACCAGATGGAGCAGGTGCTGCTGCAGTTGCGGGACCGCGGTGAAATGGGTCCCCGGGGCGATCACGGCACCCGCCGCGACCCGATGACGGAGGTCTTCCGGGACACGGAGGATGCCGTCCAGCGGGTGATGTCAGAGGGGCGACCGGTGGAGCTGCCGCCAGCGAACAGCTACGTGCGCCGGGTCCAGCACCAGATTATCACGCGCTACAACCTCGAAAGTCAGAGCTCCGGCAAGGAGCCCAATCGGCGGGTGCGTATTCTCCCTTTCGCGGCTGACGGTGCCCGATGAGTGAATCGCCGCTGAATCGCCGCTTCATCGTCCTCGAAGGCGGCGAAGGTTCCGGGAAGAGCACCCTGGCCGCCGCGCTGGGTGCCCGGTTTGCCGCCGAAGGGCGGGAGGTTGTCCTGACCCGGGAGCCCGGGGGGACGCCCGCCGGGGAGCTGGTGCGGAAGCTCCTGCATGAACCCCTGACCCCATGGGCCGAGGCGTTCGCCTTCTTCGTGGCGCGGGCGCAGCTCGTGAGCGACGTGATCCGGCCGGCGTTGGAACGCGGGGCGGCCGTGGTCTGCGACCGCTTCGCCGCGAGTACCTATGCGTACCAGGCTTACGCCCGGGGGCTCGATCTCGGAGAACTGCGTGCGGCAAACGCCGCAGCGACGGGGGGGCTGGAGCCGGGTCTCACGCTCTTCCTCGACCTGGAAGTCGGCGCGGGCCTGACTAGGAAGCTCGGCGAGGACGAAGCCATTCGGACCGGCCTGGAGTCGGTCGAGTTCCACTGGAAGGTTCGTGGAGGCTACCTGGCGCAGATGGCCGAGGCCCCTGCGGGCAGCTGGGTACGAATCGACGCCACGTTGTCGCGGGACGAGGTGGCCTCCGCGGCGTGGGCGGCGATTACGGGAGCCTGAGCACCCTGACCACACGAAACCCGTTGCGGTGCTACGTTAGCGCCACCATCTTCCACGGGTAGCCCGTGACCGAAGTACCCATCGCACCCGATGAACGCCCCCAGCGTCGCCGCGAGTACAGCGGCCCGGCTTCGACGCTTGGCCTTGCCGCGCTCGTCATCGCGGTCGTCGCGCTGGGAATATGGTTCTTCCAGTTCCGGGATACGACGCCCGGGGCATCGCCGCAGTCCGGGTACGGCGTAACGGCCGAGCCGGATGGCCCGAATCCGACCGGGAAGGCCCCCGCCGCAGAGCAGGGGCGCCTCGCACCCAACTTCCGGTTGCCTGCGCCCGATGGTGCCAACATCGCGCTGGCTGACTATCGCGGGAGCTACGTCTTGGTGAACTTCTGGGCGAGCTGGTGCGGCCCGTGCCGCAACGAGGCGCCTGACCTGGAAGCGCTCTCGAAGGCCGGGAGCGGCCACGGCATCGCCGTGCTCGGGGTGAACCAGCAGGAAACCGCCGATGCGGCCAGTACCTTCGCGGCACAGTTCGAGCTCTCCTACCCGCTTGCTCTCGACCGCGATGGGGGGGTGTCCGACGCGTACCGGGTCGGGCATGGCTTGCCGGTCAGTTTCCTGCTTTCGCCGCAGGGGGTGATCGTCAAGGTCTACGTGGGGCAGATCCCGCATGACGAGTTCGCTCGCATTGTGCAGGAGTACGGGACCTAGATGGCGGCCACCGCACCGGCCGCAGCCCCCGCCCGGCCGCCCGGCGCCGACCCTTTCCGGACGATCTGGGGGCTGCTAACCAACGTGAAGTTCGCGGTGGTCCTCGTCGGGGCGGCAGCCTTCGCGGGATTTCTCGGTGTAGTCTTCCCGCAGCTCCCGGGGCCGATGCGCACCAATGCGGCCGCTCGTTCTGCCTGGATCCAGCTGCGTCGCAGCGACTTTGGCGTGCTCACCACGCCCATGGACCGCCTGGGCCTGTTCGATGTCTTCCACACCGCCTGGTTCAACGGGCTGTGGTTCGTCGTGATCATCGCGGTGACGGTCTGTACGGTGAGCCGTTTCCGGCCGACGCACCGCAGCGTCCGCAGCCCGACGCGGCAGGTCGCCGATGGCTACTTTGTGCATGCGCATCACCGCGCGGCGTTCACGCACCCTGGCGGCGTGGCGGCCGTGGAAGCGCTCCTCAGGAAGAAGCGCTTCCACGTCGAGCGGACGAGCGAGGTCAGCGGTGCGACCTACCTCTTCGCCGAACGCTTTGCCTGGAGCCAGTACGGGACCTTCCTGAGCCACCTGGCGCTGCTCCTGCTCCTCGTTGGCGCGCTGCTCACCCGCTTCGCGGGGTTCGACCGGACGCTCGTGCTGGCGAACGGGACACCCGCTTTCCCGGTCTTCGATAACCCCGGCCCGGGGCAAATCTTCGTGAAGATGATGGATGCGCACCGGGGGACCGACGCCGCCGGGAACGTGATCGACTTCCACAGCGACCTGGAGGTGCGAAGAGGCGACCAGGTGGTGCGTTGCACCGCGACCGTAAACTCGCCCTGCAAGGCGTTTGGCTACCGGGTCCACCAGGCGGCATTCTTCAACGACGTTGCGGACTTTCGCGTGACTGACAGTGCGGGCCATGTGGTCTATGCGAACGTGCTCGACTTCCAGAGCGAGACGACTGCGGTGCCAGTGGTCCGGGTCACGGCCCCGGATGGCAGTGTGGTGTTCGACCAGGAGTTGCCCGAGTTGGACTTCCAGCCCGGTGCCGCAGCGGACCACAGCGAGGATGTTGCCGTTTCCCAGCTCCGTTTTCCGAAGGCAATCGGGTCGGGCGAATTCCTGACATACACGGTCGCCTGGCGGATCCTCAACAACCAGCTCAGGCTTGCCGTCACCCCAGCCGGTGGCGACCCACTTGAAGCGATCCTGGGTTCTCCGATCACGTTGGACGGGTACCGGATTGACTACCGGGGGGTCGACAACATCCCGGCCATCCGGGTGAACGACCTGCCGGGGGCGATCACGAACGACGGGACGGTGGCTGTCCAGATGCCCACGGATGGGAAGGGGCAGCCCTACCTGGTCATGTCAGGCGTGGACGGTGACAACCTCTTCCTGGAGTCGAACCGTCCCGTGGTCGGGATCCAGGGGTACAGCTACGCATTTGAAGGGCGGCTCGCGGCGTCCGGGATCAGCGTGAAGCGGGACCCCGGGGGGACGTTCATCTGGATCGCCGTCGCGATGGCGATGATCGGGCTGTCCATTACCTTCTACGTCCCGAGGCGAAGGCTCTGGGTGAAGGTCACGCCGGACCGGACGCTGATGGCTGGGATCGCGGAACGTACCACGCGCTTCGGGCGAGAGCTGCGACTCATGGGCGCTGTCCTGGGCGCGGAGGACGCGCTTCTGCCCGGCGACCTGCAGGAGCCGTAGCTTTCGTACCATTCGTTAACCTGAACTTGCCTTTTTCGGAAGGAGCTGTACCGTCGAAGTACGGCGAGCGGCCATGGAGGCAAAACATGATCGACACAATCGGCGCCCCAGAACTCATCATCATTCTGCTGATCGTTGTCGTGCTGTTCGGCGCGGGTAGGGTCGGCAAACTCGGGAAGGAACTCGGTTCGAGCGTGAAGGAGTTTCGGCGCGCGGTCCACGACGAGGACGAACAGCCGGCACCGACGGTCGGCCTGAAGGCGACGTTAACGGCGCCGCCCGCTACGCCAGCCGCTGCTTCACCCGCACCCGAGGCGGGATCGCAGCCCTCAGCGCCGTCGATCTTCTAGCGGCGAGTCGGAGCGGCTATCCAAAGAGGCTGCTCGCATTCCATCCTGACAACATCATCCAGCGTCTCGCGGCGGGCGATGAGCGTGGCTCGCCCGCCTTCCCAGAACACCTGCGGGACGCGGCCCATCGAGACGTAGTTCGAGCTCATCGCCGCGCCATAGGCACCGGCGTCGTGGAGGACGAGGAGGTCGCCCGGGTCGGGGCGGCCGAGCGCGCGGGGAACCAGCAATTCCTGTTCATCGCGCGTGAAGACGTCGCCGCTTTCGCAGAGAGGGCCGGCCACGACGAACGGTTCGGGCTGGCGTTCTGCCCCACGGCCAACGATGGAAATCTCGTGGTAGGACCCGTACATCGCGGGGCGAACGAGGTCGTTGAAGCCGGCGTCGACCATGATGAAGTCGTGACCCTCGCCCTTCGCGTTGGTCCGCGTGCGCTTCACGTCCTTCACGGTAGAAACGAGCACCGCCATCCCGGCAACGGGATAGCGCCCGGGTTCGATCTCGACGCGAACCGGGTGGCCCGCCGATTCGGAGAGGGTTGTTGCGGCTTCGAGGAGCAGTGTGCGGTAGCCGCTGAGTTCGTAGCCCGGGGCGCCCTTTCGATAGGGGTGCGGGATGCCGCCGCCGAGGTTCACCGCCCTGACCTGCGGGAAGCGGCCGAGGAGTTCGCCGAAGACGCCGACGAGCCGGCGCATGTTCTCGTTGAACTCCTGGATCTGTGGGCCCGTGCCAACGTGGGCGTGCAGCGCGACGATCTCGAAGCCTGCCTTCGCGGCGAAGCCGACGGTTTCGGCCAGGTCTTCGTGCCAGATACCGTGCTTCGAGGAAGGACCGCCGGTGTCGCAGGCCTGGACGTGACCATGGCCGAATCCCGGGTTCACGCGAACAGCGATCGGGCCGTGGTAGCCGGCCTCGGCCAGTTCGCGAACCATGCCGGGAGAGCCGATGTTGGGCAATACCCCGTTGTCGATGACCGAACGGAGGGCGTTGTCACGGAAGACGTCGGCTGTGTACATGATGACCGGCGGCTCGTTGCCCCCGGCGAACCCTGCCCGGCGCGCCCGTTCGACTTCGTTGCCGCTGACCGCGTCGACCCAGAGGCCGGCTTCGCGGGCGCAGTCGAGGACCCTGCGGGCGGAGTTCGCCTTCATCGCGTAGCGCGCCTGGAGCTGTGGCCCCTCAGTCGCGGTAGCCACCTCGCGCATGCGCTGGCGAAGGATTTCGCCGTCGTAGAGGTAGAACGGGGTGCCGACGGTGCGGGCGATCTGTTCGAGCGGGTAGGAAGTGAGGTCCATGCCGTTAAGGGTACAGGGGGGCGGTTTGGCGGTCACAGCTCCGGGGAAGCCATCGTCTCGCCGGTCTATACTCCGGACTGAGATGACAGAGAAAACTCCCCTTCGGCAGCAGTTCGAGACGGAGCGGCGTCGAGCGGCGATCCGCGGGTTCCTCTACGGCACGGGCATCGGGATCATCGTGTCTGACACGTGGATCTCGCCGCTGCTCGGGATCCCGGGTGGCATCGTTTTCGGAGCGCTCGGTTCCGGCACCATCTATGGCTACGAAACCTTCATGTGGCGGCGCGAACATGCCTGACGGACTTTCCCACGTCGATGAAAAGGGCGCGGCCCGCATGGTGGATGTCTCGGCGAAGGCCGATACCGTCCGGGAAGCCCTTGCTGAGGGCTTCGTCGTGATGCAGAGCGCCACGCTGGCGCTCATCCAGGAGGGTGGGCTGCCCAAGGGCGATGTCCTCGCCGTGGCCCGCGTCGCCGGGATCATGGCGGCCAAGCGCACGAGCGAGCTTATCCCGATGTGCCACCCGCTCCCGATTAGCGGGGTAACGGTCGACCTCGCTCCTGTCGCCACTGACCGCCTGCGGATTGCGGCCACGGTCCGGACCACCGGGAAGACCGGCGTCGAGATGGAGGCGCTGACCGCCGTCAGCGTGGCTGCCCTCACCGTCTACGACATGTGCAAGGCGGTCGATCGCGGGATGCGGGTCGAGGGAGTGCGGCTGCTCGAGAAACGTGGCGGCAAGTCCGGGGAGTGGCGAGCGGACTGAGCCGGGAGGCGTATGCGGCAGGGAATGGCGGCTGCGGTTACTATTGCGCCGCACAACACCGGGGTGGCCGCACATGGATCTGCTCGCTTCCGCATGGCAAGTCGCTGACGCGATAAGGGCGAAACAACTCTCATCCCGGGAAGCTGTCGATGAGGCGCTTCGGCGGATCGACGAGCGCAACCCGGCGCTTAATGCTTTCGTCCATGTCGATTCCGAAGGCGCGCGCAAAGCGGCAGCCGCTATCGATGCACGGATCGCTCGCGGTGAGGATCCCGGGCCGCTCGCGGGCGTGCCCATCGGGGTGAAGGACCTTGCGTCGGTCGCGGGCATGCCGCAAACGAACGGTTCGCGCGCGTTTGCTGGGAACATCGCCACGCGGGACTCGGTCGAGGTGTCGCGGCTCCGGGCGGCCGGAGCGGTGATCGTCGGCAAGACGAACACGCCGGAGTTCGGCTACAAAGGCTTCACGGAGAATCTCCTCTTCGGGCCGACGGGGAATCCCTGGAACCCGGCCCTGACGCCGGGCGGTTCAAGCGGCGGGAGCGCTTCGGCCGTGAGCGCGGGCATGGTGCCGCTGTGCACCGGCAGCGATGGGGGCGGCTCGATCCGCATCCCGGCGGCGTTCTCGGGCTGCTACGGGATTAAGCCGTCTGCGGGACGGGTGCCCCGTGCCGCGGACAACTCGCCTCACTGGGGGGCGCACACCGCCCTTGGCCCCCTCAGCCGCACCGTGCGCGACGCGGCGCGCTACCTCGATATTGCCGCTGGTCCGCATCCGAACGACATGGATTCGCTCGATAGCGAAGAGAAGGGCTACGAGGCGGCGGTTCTCGCGGGTGCGCCGCGACTTCGCCGGATCGCGTGGAGTACGGGGCTGGGCAACAGCCAGGTGGAACCGGAGGTGCGCGACATCACCATGGCGGCGGCTCGCGCCCTGGCGGAGGCGGTGGGCGCGGAACTGGTGGAGGCCGA
>DATCGT010000189.1:0-3451 GCA_036508775.1 Tepidiformaceae bacterium
CGACGACCTGCTGCAGCATAGCGGACAAGGAGCCGGGATCTTTGGCATCGTGCAGTTTCGCGCCCAGAAAGCTCTGACAGACGCGATACCCCTCGGCGATCGCGACGGTGGTCATCCAAATGTCGATTCCGAAGCGTGCGACGTCGGTTTCCCAGTCCTGACGGTCGAGGTATCGCCTGAGCAGCCGAGCCGATATTCCGAACTCGCCTCCGATCGGCTGTCGGACCGACACTCCATAGAGCATTCTCGTGAGGGGATAGACGATGCTGTTCGTAATGGTTCCGTCGTACTTGTGCCGCTGGTAGTAGGGAGCGACGAAGTCGAAATCGGCAAACAGAATCGGTCGAAGCAGCAAGTCGATCCACTCCGGCGTGATGGACCGTAGGTCGGAATCGACCACCGCACAGGCTTTCGCATCGAGTTGTCTCGCCATCTGGAAAACCAGGCGGAACGCACTTCCCTTGCCTGGCACCCCGTGATACGGGAACGACAGCCGGTGAGCCCCCACGAGAGGAGTCGACAGCAGCATCAAGTGGCTGTCCTCGACACGCGCCGAAAGGACGGCATCACTGGTGTTGTCTGTCGATCCCCCGTCCGAGTTAATTACGACGGCAGTGAGTTGGGGGAAGTACTTTGCCAGCCCGGCATAAACGGCACGCACGACGTGACCAATGGTTCGTGCGTTGTTGTAGCTAGGGATGCCGATCACGATGTCGGCGTGGCGAATGGCCTCGGCGGCTCGACGTGCATCGTCCGGCATTGACATTCCCGCCATGCGATCTCCTTCAGGCCGTTCGAGCAGTTACTTGCCGGGAGTCCTTTTCCACGGCGTCCTGCAAGAGATCGAAAAACTCCGGGATGGCCGCCAGAACCCGGTTCCAGTTGGGGATGAGCGGAAGCCCGCGTGGGTCCTCGAGGAATTCGACCGCGGCCGACCGCAGACTCTTTGCGAAGACCGCCACGGCCATCTCCTCGGCGTGACGGTCAAACTTGAGACCGTTCAACATGGCATCCGCGTAGTAGCGGGCGATCGTGTCCTGGGCCATGCGGACGTAGCGCACTTCCAGACTGCGGAAGTGGTCCACCGAGAACACCAGGCCTTCGGACGCGAGGGTGGCGAAGAGCGATTTCGCGATGTCGGCAGTCATTCGGGCAAGGCCCTTGGAAGCATCCTCTGTCGAGAGGGCCTGGTGCTTGTGCTCGTAGTTGTCCGTCAGATCCACCTGGCAGGTCCTGGCCACAGCACAGTTGCGAAACACCTCCGCCAGTACTCCAACCTCAAGACCCCAGTCCGAGGGGATGCGGTTCACACGGGCAAGATCTATGTCCATGGCAAATTCGCCGGCCAGCGCATAACGGAAGCTGTCCAGGTATTGCAGAAAGGGCGTTCCGGGCGCCATCCCGTCAAGCGCCCGGATGAGCGGCGTCATGAACAGTCGGGTCACGCGGCCGTGCATTCGATCGGAAACGCGCGCGTAGTAGCCTTTGCAGAAGTCGAATGGGAGGTGCGGGTGGGCAATCGCGTAGCACAACCGGGCCAGCAACTGCCGGTCGTAGTTGACAATGTCGCAGTCGTGCAGCGCGATCATGCCGCAGTCGCGCATCGCCAGCAGGTATCCGTACGCCAACCAGCAAGAACGGCCCTTGCCATCCGCCCCCGCCGGCAATCCCCGCTCTTCGAGCATCCGAAGGAGCGCCTGAATTCTGTCACTGTCCACCCAGATGACCGTGACCGGTGTATAGAAGTCCTGGAAGTAGCTCCGTGCCCGGTCGAACTCGTCCTGTGTGGCCTTGGCCAGCACCACGACAATTCGTTGCAGGTAGCGCACCTTCCGGAGCTCGGGCACGATGCGCTGCATGGCAACCGTTCCGAACTCCGAGGAGAGGGCCGGCAGGACCAACCCAATGGGCTTGTTCCGTGAAAATTTCTCGAGATCGGCCTCAAGCCTCTCGATGCTGTTCGGGGTCAGACGATGGAGAGTGGTTACGACGCCCGTTTGATAGAAGTCCGCCATCGGATTCGCCTCCGAACCCAGCGTAAGGGAACAACAGGGCGCTGGGTATACACGGCGGGCTGTATTGGGCTAAGGAAAAGGCAGTAGGCTCATCGGTTTCCGTTGGTCAACCGATCCGGAACTCCTCCGCCGCGGATGGCTTTTCGAGACCGCGATACGTCAGCTTGAGCAAAGGAGGCGCAACGAGCGTCGTCGCCACCGACATCAGAACAACCACCGCGTACACGTGCTCCCCGATCACGCCCAGCGACTGGCCGATCTGGGCTACGACCATCCCAACCTCGCCTCGCGGAATCATTCCCACACCGACCCGCGATGCATCGGCCCATCCCAAACGGTACGCTCCCAGCCCGCAGCCAACGAACTTGGAAAGCATCGCCGCCAGCAAGATGAGGCCGGCCAGGGTCACCGTCGACCAGGTGGAGAGCGCAGAAAGGCTGAAGTGAAGACCAATCCCGGCCAGGAAGAATGGCACCAGCAACTCGGTTACCCCCTGCGCGAGATCGTGAACCCGATGGCCAACGCTTTCAGCCAAAGCCATCCCCGCCAGGAATGCGCCGATGATCGCGGCGACTCCGGCGTAGACTGCCAGGACGGAAAGGGCGAAAAGCAGAATCATCGCCATCGCGAATTGCGCTTCGCCCCCTCGCAATCTGTCGAGGAGGTGTGGGACTACTCTCCGCATGGTCTTCGTCCCCCACAGGACCACGATGACCGTAAACCCGATGGCGAGCGTGGCAGTAAGAGCCAATTCCAGGAAGTTCACCTTTCCCTTGGCCAGACTGCTGACCAGAGCGAGAATGATCAGACCCAGCACATCGTCGATCACCGCCGCAGCCAGAATGATC
This sequence comes from Tepidiformaceae bacterium, assembly GCA_036508775.1. Classification (GTDB taxonomy): domain Bacteria; phylum Chloroflexota; class Dehalococcoidia; order Tepidiformales; family Tepidiformaceae; genus JBGPOS01. The sequence continues at coordinate 2,864 of DATCGT010000189.1, forward strand.
TGGCTGGCTCGCTCCTGCAAGAGGCCCTTGGCTGCCAGCACCTGTGCGGTGATGCCGACGCTGGTGGCAACCATCGCGGCACCGACAAAGATCGATTCGATCTGCGGCTCACCCCAAAGCCGCAAAATGCCCCACCCGAGAACGAACGGGAGGGCTACCCCGAGGACCGCGACCCAGGTCGCGATCGGGCCGACCTTCATCAAATCCGATGCCTTCACCTCCATCCCGACGCGGAACAGAAGGAACATCACGCCCAGTTCGGCAAGCGCGGTCAGGAAGTCATTGGGTGCCATCCAGCCGAGCACGCTTGGACCGATCACGACGCCGGCGAGAATCTGGCCGACGATCCCCGGCTGATGGAATCGCTCGAACAGTTCGTCGAGGATCTTGGCGGAGGCGAAGACAATCAGCATCGCCAGAGGCAGTTTTACGGCTTCAGGACCGGATGCGAGAAGAAATGCAAAACAGTCAGGAGTCACAAAGTCACCGCTTCGCCGCCTTCTGAGATGCCCGGGGCACCTTGGCCGGCAGTCGGGGTGGTTCCGGCGGAACCCAGTCCATCTCCACGCGCAACTGCTCAACGTGGAG
>DATCGT010000190.1:0-4010 GCA_036508775.1 Tepidiformaceae bacterium
ATGGTCGAACCGGCGATGCTGCCGAGCAAGCCGAGCAGCCAGAGCACTAGCAAGATCACAAGAATGGTCCAGAGCATGTGGGTACCGTCCTTTCAGGTGTCGTTCCGGGGCGAATTAGCCGCCCCAGCGGATGCCGCGACCTGAGCCGCAGCGCGAGGAAGCACGTGGCCGGGTATCAGACTATGAAGGACAGGAAGCCGAAGAACAGGCCCAGGTCGGTCCAGTCGATCTTGCTGCCGATCGAGAGAATCCCGGCCACCGTAAGCACGTTGATCGCGAAGCAGATACAGGCCACGATGATTAACAGCGACTTGGGGTTGTGGAACATGCTGTTGCGAGTCTCCTCCATCGGGACCTGGCCCGCTCGACCAACATGGGCAGAGTCGGAATCGGCCCACCAGGAGTCTAACCATGGCTGGCCACCGGTAATGAGGATGAAGACCCCCAGGCTCGCCTGAAGTCGAGGCGCGTCGGAGCCCAATCGCCGTTGTCGCAACCCGGGCCGAACCCACGAACCCCCGGCGTGTGGTTCTCGGGCGCTTCGGCACGATCCAGCTATCGTGAGAATCGTTCCATCGTGTCGTTTGGCGGCCCACAAGGTGACGGCGAAGTCCAGGTCCCTGCGCTCCGCGTTTGACCCTCCGAAAACGGACGACCGCCGGGTTCGAACGGACTATGGCGGTCGTCGCGCGTCCTCGATGGATCGGCGAACGTCAGACGCTGGAGCCGACGGTGCTCGGGATACCGCTGATCTGGCCGCCAGGTAGACGAGAGCGATGATGGCAACAAATCCTGGTGCATCTCAGGTGCTGACAGCCTGAGGCGCCGTAGCGAGCGCCGCCCGTGCCGCCCGAGGCCTGGCCCCGCGATCGCGAGCCTCGCGCTGACCTATCACCCAGTTCGCGACGCCCCAGACGGCCATCAGGGGTGAGTACTCTTCATGGCCGCAGATGGGGGCTTCTGCGTGGCCGTTGACATCAACTGTAACGGTTGTCATTATATATTGGACTTGGGCACGCCTAAAGCGCCATATCCATGTGATCGCGACGCCGATATCCGCGCTATAGGATCGCGCCGGGTCGTTGAACTGGATCGAGAGAGCGCGGGCAGGGGGTTGATACATGGCTAACGATCTCCAGATCGCAGGGGTAACGCTACCCAACGTCATCGTGGGCGCGTGTCCGTCGACCGTCTCCGTTGATGTGATCAACGCGGGCCCGGGTCCCGCCAGCTTAGCTAGGCCGATGACGGTGTGTCTCGATATCCGCACGTCCCCCGACGACGGTCCTCCAGCTGCGCATTACTCGGTCAGGACACGTCCCGAATCGCAGTCAATCCTTCCGGGTGCGATCCGAACGTTCATCTTCACAGAGGTTCAGTTCCCGTGCGCACGTTCCGCGTTCGTGAAGGCGACGGCGGACTGCACCATGTCGGTACCGAACAATGCGCGCCGCGCTCCGACCCTGACGGTCTTCGTTCCCAGGATCGCCGCGATTCCTTGGCTGTGGACTGGCCTGCGGGTAGGGCTCAAGGACAGCACGGGATACGTCACATGGGCACCGGGCGCTCTTTGCCCCGGCGCGACCTGTGTAGCGGAGGTGAGCATCCGCAACGCTGGGTGCGCGGTAGCCGTTGCGTCCGTGACGACTCTCGAGCTCCTCGACGGCGCTGGTCAGTCGATCGCGTCGCTGACGCCGCAGAACACCCCTTCCATCGCCCCAGGGGTGACCTCGGTTGTCCAGTTCATGACGACGCTTCCGGTGTCTGTGCCCGGCAGGAGCATCACGGTCCGAGCCTGCGCAGATGACAAGGGGGTCGTCACACCGCAGTGCGACCGTCTACACGCTTGTGCGGAGATCACGCTGCCGCTGGCCGTCGCGAGCGGCGGGCCCAAGCTCAGATTCTTTGCGACGAGATCGATCTTTCCCGGGGAAGCCGTGCCGATTTCGTGGCGGATCCAGAACTTCTGCAATGACATCGGAAAGGCGACCGCGCAGGTCTCGTTCCAAGGCACCGTGCTTTACACGAGCGTTGGTTACCAGGTCGGGCTGCAGGACGCCGAGAAGGGTGAGGATATCGAAATCGGGCCGACGGCAGCGGTAGCCCCGAACTTCTACAAGGTCGGCACTTCGAAGCTTACGCTCGAGATCACGGGGACTGGCACGGACCCCGGGCCGTATACGGCCACGACTCTGGTTACCGTGATGCTTGAACCCGTGTCCGGCAACTGGGCCTTCACGATGTCCACACCGGGGATCGTGGGCGGGGTCCCCTGGAAAGATCCGTACACAGTCTCCGGCCGGCTGACGAACCCCGCGCACGCAGCGATGTTGCCGTCGTCGGTCGTGCTCGACGAGACGTCCAATGTGGGTTCACCAATCGCACGCATCGCCAGTCCGCCCATCGGCGCCATCGTGCCAGGTGCGTTCGGCTCGGCCATCTGGTCGCTCATCCAGACGTGGTCCTGGCTCATTCCTGGGGTGTGGGTCCAGACGGGGCCGGATCTCGGATTCTTCGACTACAGCGTGACCTTCGCGATGCAGGATGTGTACGGCAACGCGTACCCCCCCAGTACGTCCGCTAGCGAGTCCGTGGCTGTAACGGTGTCTCTAGTGAAGATTGCTTTCGCGGTATTGGCGGGCCTGAGCGCCGCTGTCGGCCTCGGCCTCGCGATCGCAGGATTAGCCGCCGTTGCCGGGGTTTTCACGGCCGTGGCCGCGCCGGTGCTGTTCGCGGCGGCAGGCGTCGCATTCACGATCGCTGCAGGGCAGGGTCTTGCCGCGCTCGATCCGCCGGTCGCGAACTTCGATTACCGAATCGTCGTCGCCACCAGGCTGCCGGAGCTTCCCACGGAGTTGACGGCGTACCCCGCATTGGCGCCGTTACTCCCCGTCTTTGCGCTGCTGGGACGGATCAATGGAGTGACCGCGGCGATGAGTGCTACCGAAGCCCGGCTCATTGCCGCGCGCATCGACCGTGATCCAGAGGCGATCCAACTGCAGTCGGCCGAGTATCGCGCTCTCCGGGATAGCCTCCTGGCTGCAGCGCGTCAGATACCGCTCGCTGTCCTCGAGGCTATCGACGGGGTGCGAGCTGACCCCTTGTTGCGTCCACTCGCGGACGCCCGCGTCTTGCAACGGTCGGTGGACAAGTGGTGGCGTGATGGCGTGCCCGCAAAGCTGCGCCGCTCTGCCATTGCGAGCGGCCTTCCGGCGGAGCAGCTCAAGGACATCGAACAGGCGCTGCGTACTCCCGGCTTTGTCGTCCGTCCCATTGATGTGTTGTTGAGCGAGCTCACCCAGCCAGTCGCCCAGATCGCCAGCGGGATCGACGATGAATCGGAGGTCGTGCTGTATCCACCCGCCGCTGGAACGCACCCCGAGGGCAGCGGAGAAGAGCCGCCCGGACCGTAGGCGTCCCGTCGTCGTTCACGCCACCGACGTAGCTGTTCGAGCGATATGAATCGAACGGGGGCCTTGCTGACGCACGTGATGCGACGTGCCCGGGCCACCATCCCCGGCCGGCCTCTCGGGCGTCACCGCGATCGCCGCCGGTTACTACGACACCCTCGCCCTGGAGCCTGCGGCGGCCGTCGGCGTCGCGCGAATGATTGTTCAAGAGCGACACGATCAGGTCACCGCGCGTGAGAGCCTGGGGAGGCTGGATCAAGAGTCTCGACCCGGGTGGGGTTTTCCATCCTCGCGCCGGACACCAGACCGCGCTCAGACTAAATGGACAGTTGTGGCGAGAGCGGTCCCAGCGGAGGTCTTGGCGACCCCGTCTTCCCGGCCCCCCTAGGCCGAAACAGGCGAATGGAGGACGCGATGGCCGCACCGACGCAGAACGAGGGCCAAGTGGAGCCCCCTGTCAAACATCACCTCGGTACGAAGTGCCACTGTTACTCAACCCCCGGGTTGGATGACCGGCCCGAATGGCCGACTGTTCCCGCCTCGCGGTTTGAGGTCTGGCGGAGGGCCGGTACACGGTCACCGCAGCGGCGATAGCGGTAG
>DATCGT010000191.1:0-8638 GCA_036508775.1 Tepidiformaceae bacterium
CCGCGGCAGCCGCAGCACACGAAGCCGGGATCGCGACCTTTGTCCTCGGAAGCGGGAGCAACATCCTCGTGGCGGACGCAGGAATGCGTGGCCTTGTCATCGATAACCGGGCGCGCAAAGAGAACAGCGCCGGCAACTGGACCTTCAGGGTCGACAGCGGCTGCAGCCTCGCGGGCTTCGCACGACGGATGTGCCGGGCCGGTCTCGACGGGCTCGCATGGGCGGTCGGCATACCGGGCACGCTCGGCGGTGCGGTCGTCTACAACGCGGGAGCCTACGGCGGCTGCCTCGGCGACGTCCTGAAGCGGATACGGCTCCAGGACCCCAGCGGCGGGGCTTACTGGATTGAAGCCAGTGCGCTCGGACTCGTGTACCGCGGCAGCATGTTCACGCGCGGCCAGTTCGCCGGAAAGACGGTGCTGGAAGCCGAAGTGCAGCTCGTAGAGGGCGACGCGAAGGAATTGCAGGAACGAGCGGCGTCCTATGACGCAAAGCGCCTCGGCGCGCAGCCGCGTGGCCGCAACGCCGGTTCGATGTTCAAGAATCCCGCGGAGCATCCGGCGTGGAAGCTGATCGATTCGGTTGGTTTGCGGGGCGCCTCACGGGGTGACGCCGCGATCAGTGACAAGCACTGCAACTTCTTTGTGAACAACGGGAACGCACGCGCGAGGGACGTCGCCTGGCTCGTGAGCGAAGCGGAGCGGCGTGTATTCGACCGCTTCGGACTGACACTCGAGCGCGAAGTGGCGTTTGTGGGGGCGTGGTAATGCCAGTGAAGCGCGTAGCAGTGCTTTTCGGTGGGAAGAGCAGCGAACACGAAGTCAGCGTCGTGAGCGCCCGGAGCGTCATGAACGCGCTCGACACAGAACGCTGGCAGGTTGTACCGATCGCCATCAGCCGCGACGGCGGATGGCTGTCACCGGTCGAGACCAAACACGGGATCGATGCCGGTCAGAAGGCGTACGCGGGCGACGGCCGATCGCTGCTGCACAGCACCGCGGCACTGGATGCCCTGGCCAGTTGCGACGTAGTCATGCCCCTCGTTCATGGGACCTTTGGCGAAGACGGGACGCTCCAGGGCTTCCTGGAGATGGCGAACCTGCCGTATGCCGGCGCCGGCGTAGCCGCGAGCGCGATCGGCATGGACAAGGCCCTGATGAAGGCGATCTTCCAGGAGGCCGGTATCCGGGTGGCCGACTACGCCGTCATCCGCGCGTGGGAACTCGCCGCGGATGAAACGCTGGCGCAGCGGTTTGTCGAGAGCGGGCCGGGCTACCCGTGCTTCGTGAAGCCCGCGAACGGTGGATCGAGCGTCGGCGTCTCACGTGTTGATTCGCGCGAAGACCTGATGCCGGCATTCCGCACCGCCTTCGCCTATGACGACAAGGTCGTGGTCGAGCGCGCGGTGAAGGGACAGGAAGTCGAATGTTCCGTGCTCGGCAACGAGCACCCGGAAGCAAGCATCGTCGGCGAGATTGCACCGGACCGGGCCTTCTATGACTACGACAGTAAGTACTCCCCCTATTCACAGACTGCGCTGTTCATCCCTGCACGCATCGAGCCAGCAGTGGCCGGGCGCGTCCGCGAGCTGGCGGTTCGGATGTTCCAGGCGATGGGCTGCGAGGGCTACGCGAGGGTGGATTTCTTCGTGAGCGATGCGGGCGAGGTCATCGCAAACGAGGTGAACACGATCCCGGGGTTCACGAGCATCAGTATGTTTCCGAAGCTCTGGGCTGCCTCCGGCGTCGCCTACAGCGACCTGCTGACTCGCATCCTTGACCTGGCACTGGAACGCTTCGCTCGAGGTCATGGACGTGACTGAGAAGCGCATCGTGCGGCGGACTATCGCGGCGCGGGAATCCGTCGGGCAGCGCCGACCCCGCCAGGTCGTGCATCGAAGGGCGAGCGGCGTCAGCGCGAAGGGACGCCCGAAATTCGAACTCGGCAAGCGGTGGATCGCCGGGGGAGTGAGCGCGGTCGTCCTGGCGATGGTGCTCACGCTCGGTCTCCTTGTCTGGCGCTCCGGCCTCTTCGATGTGGGCCATGTCCGGGTCCAGGGCAACAGCGAAATCCAGACCTCGGCGATCATCGGCCGGACGGGCCTGCTGGGCGCGAACATGTTCACGCTAGACCTGGCAGCGACCGCAGCCGAACTCAAAAAGGTCCCCCAGATCGCATCGGCGACGCTACAGCGCCAGTGGCCAAACACGGTCCGGATCGTGGTAAAGGAGCGCCAGCCCTGGGGCACATGGGAGCAGGCGGGTGTCCAGTACACCATCGACCGCGACGGGGTGGTGCTGAAAGCGATAGCCGCGGAGCCGGGGGCCCCGCTCGTTCGCAGCTCGGAGCAGACCTCGCTCCGAATTGGGGACCGGGTCGACTACCAGGCTGTAGAAGCCGCAGCCGAACTCTTTGACCAGTTGCCGAAGACCGTCGGCATCAACGCTACCGAAGTCGCGTTTATCGCCGGCAAGGGGGTCCAGGTCACCACAGCCGAGGGGCGGACGGCGCTGTTCGGCGACTCAAGTTCCATCGCGTACAAGCTTTCCGTCTGGGCCGCACTGGCTCAGGACGCGAAGGCCAAAAACATCAACTACACCACCGTCGACCTCCGGTTCGGAAACCGGCCAGTCCTTGATTAACGAGAGGGCAGTACATATGCGGAGACGAAGCACGATAGCGGCAATCGACGTTGGATCCACGAAAGTGGTGGTTCTTGTCGGTGACGTCGGCGACCAGGGGGAGACGCGCATCCTCGGGGTGGGCATTGCGCCCGCATCGGGACTGTCGCGCGGGGTGATCGACAACATCCAATCGGCGCGGGACGCAGTCGCGACGGCAGTCGCGAAGGCGGAACAGTCGTGCGGGATGCGGATCCTCAGCGCGGTGGTCGGGATCTCCGGGAACCACATCCAGTCGCAGAACAACCGGGGGATCATCGCCGTTCCTGACCGGTCACGACCGATCTCGCAGGACGACCGGGCGCGCGTGCTCGAGTCGGCCAGCCAGATCAGCATCCCGCCAACCCGACAGGTCGTGCACGTCATCCCGCGCGGCTACTGGGTGGAAGGGACCGACGCGGTCAGCGACCCGGTGGGGATGTACGGCGGGCGGCTCGATGCCGAAACGCACATCGTCACGGGTGCCGTGTCGGCGATCCAGAACCTGACCAAGTGCGTTGAAGGCGCCGGGGTCCAGGTGGACGGGATCGTCCTCGAGTCGATCGCCTCCGCAGCGGCCGTGCTGACCGAGCAGGAACGCATGCAGGGCGTCGCGCTCGTGGATATCGGAGGCAGCAACACCTCCGTGGCGGTGTACGACGAGGGTTCAATCGCCTACACAGCCTGCCTGCCAATCGCCGGATCGCACCTGACACAGGACCTCGCACGGATGCTGCGATGCCCCTGGGAGAGCGCGGAACTCGTGAAGTGCGAATACGGCGCCGCCTATGCGGACACCGCGATGAACGGCCAGACGATCGAGATCCAGGCGTTCGGAACGCAGACGTCGAAGGTCATTCCGCTGATGCACGTCTGCGAAATCCTCCAGGCGAGGAGCGAGGAAATCCTGGAGATGGTCGCGCTCGAACTGAAGCGCGGAGGGTACCTCGACAAGGTCGCGGCAGGGATTGTGCTCACAGGCGGCACGAGCCAGCTGCGAGGGCTCGCCGAGGTCGCAGAACAGCGACTTGGGTTGCCGGCCCGGCTGGGCCGGCCACATGGCTATTCCGGGCTGACCGACCTGATCGGTACACCCGCTTATGCAACCGCCATCGGACTCGTCGAGAGCGCCCTGGGAGAAGGCGCCCGGACGATGGAGTCCTCTGGAGCCAGCTTCGATGTCCCGGTGGCCGGGATATTCAAGCGGCTCGCGTCATTCGGACGGGCGCTAATGCCCCAATAGCAAAGAGGGACGGAATGGGCATCGTCGATTTCACCCGCAACGAAGAGCCATTTCAACGAGGAAAGGACCAGAGTATGAACATCCGATACGACACAGACCTGCTTCCCAGCATCAAGGTAGTTGGAGTGGGCGGAGGCGGCTGCAACGCTGTGAACCGCATGATCAAGGCGAAGATCCCCGGAGTGACGTTCGTCGCGTGCAACACCGACGCCCAGGCGCTCGTTTCGTCGGATGCATCGAGCCGCATCCGGATCGGCGAGAAACTGACGAAGGGCCTTGGCGTGGGTGGGGACCCCACGAAAGGAGAACGCGCAGCCGATGAGAGCCGCGAGGAACTCTACGAGCTGCTGCGTGGCACGGAGATGGTCTTTGTTACCGCGGGCATGGGAGGCGGCACCGGAACGGGCGCAGCGCCCGTCGTCGCGGAAATCGCCAAGGACTGTGGCGCGCTGACTATCGGCGTCGTGACGAAGCCGTTCGCCTGGGAAGGCGCGCGCCGAATGAAGCAGGCCGAAGACGGCATCGCCCGGTTGCGCGAGAAGGTCGATACGCTCATCGCGATTCCGAACGCCCGGCTGATGGAGATCTGCCCGGCTGACGCGACCGTGGAGGTGGCATTCGAGACTGCGGATGATGTCCTTCGGCAGGCGATTCAGTCGATTTCGAACATCATCAGCCAGGCAGGGACGATCAACCTCGACTTCAACGATGTGCGGGCAACGATGTGCGAAGCCGGACCTGCGCTCCTGGCTGTCGGCTCGGGGACGGGCGAAAACCGCGCATCGGATGCCGCGAGGGCCGCGACGATCAGCCCACTGCTAGACCAGTCGATCGAAGGGGCACACAACGTGCTCTACAGCATCACGCACAGCGGCAACCTGCAGCTCCGCGAACTGGACATTGCTGCCCGTGTGGTCGCCGAGGTCGTGGACCCGGCCGCGAACGTCATTTTCGGAACGGTCGTCGACCCGAAGGTGGGCGATGCGCTCCTCATGACGGTCATCGCGACGGGTTTCCCGCCGAAGGCACAGACGCTCGAGGACCCGCGCGAAATCCGCAGGTATGCGGAAATCGGGCTGCCGGGTGTTTCGAGTGCAGAAGACGCAGAACTGCCCGCGTTCCTGCGGCGGAACATCCGCTCGTTGAACGTGATGAACTCCGTAGGGGAAGGGGCAGTAGCAAGGCTGGCTGAAAGGAGGTAGCTACCTAACCGAGCGCGCTAAGTCCGCGAGGACTGCTCACCCGAAGTATTCGGGAAGCACGGGGCTTGATGCATTGGGAGATGGCATCAAGCCCCATCTTTTTGTCTTAGGTGCCCTGGCCACCCCGCCGGTAGCTACCTCCGGTTCAGCCGGATTGGTACCGTACCACACGTAACAAACGAAAAGCTACGTGTCAGCCCTTAGAAGTAAACGTGGTCGACGTAGATCCCCCGGGTGTTCGCGCCCCCTGGCTCGGGGATGGAGGGGGTCCAGAAGTCGAACGGCCATACCTCCCTGGCGAGCTGGCAGATGAGGCGCTCACCCCGAGCGGCGGGGGAAGTGAAGACTGTTAGCTCGGACATACCGGAGCGCCCAAGCCCCCTGCACCAGGCGCGAATCAGCGCTTCCAGTTGTTCTTCGCCACCGGCGGCGAAGCCGTAGTCGAGCACCGCGGCGCCGCGCGACTCAGTGGCGTTGCCCTCGGCGTCGGTGAAGCGGGTGGCGATCGATCTGCCTTCAGGCCAGACTCCGACAACCGCGTCATCCGTGAGCCAGAGATTATCCCAGCCGTACTGGGCCGGGTCGCGCGACAGCCGGTCGGACAGGCTCTGCGCTGTGTAGGGCAGGAACATCTCTTCGCCTTCGTGGTAGGCGTTGAGCACGGCAGCGATCCGCTCAGCGTCCGCAGGGGTGGCTGGGCGGCCGGCAGGGGGACCGGCCACCGCAAAGGTATCGAGCGTGGCCCAGAACGGCCCGAAGCTCCACTTGTTAGCGGCGCCGCGGGCGTAAGCCTGGGACGGCGCGTTCCCCGGAGCTATGTACCAGTAGCTGGTGTCGACGCGGTCACGATATTTCCCCTGAAGGCGGGCACCGAACGCGCGGCCGAGGCCGTGGCGCTGATACTCCGGCAAGATGCGGGCGTGATGGATGTAGAGGACAGAGCGGTCAACACCCGCGAGCCGTACCTGGTGGCGGGCTCCGCAGTAGACACCGGCGGGGACGCCGTCGACCTCAGCGAGGAGGACCGTCACTTCCTCCATGAGCCGCGCGGCGGCGAAATAGTCCGTTCCGCGGTCAATGGTGAAGCTGCAGCCGCTCTCAACCATCAACGGGGCGCGACGTTCCAGGTCAACGAGAATCGGCCCGTCGGCCTCGGTTGCCTCGCGGATCACTACTCGGGAATCCATCACCGGATTCTAGACCGTCCGAGAAACAGCCGGAGTCAGGGTTCTATCGGGAGAAGGCCATCGCCATCAAGTTGTTCCGGGATCCACGAAGCGAGCAGACGTTCCACTTCGTCCTTCGACTCGGAGAGCGAGTGCCCGGCGCCGGCGAGCAGAACCATCCGCTTGGGCTCGTTCGCTCGCCGATAGATGTCCTCGCTGGCCTCGTGACTGAGGATCTTGTCGTCCATGCCGTGGACGAGGAGGAGTGGCTTATCGAGCTGGTCGACCTGCCGTGTGCCGTAGAGCTGCGGCGACATGGAAACGACCGCTCGAACGATTGGAGCGAGTTCGCCGGCCTTTATCACAACGGCGCCGCCGAAGCTGTGTCCAACCAGCACGACCGCCGACGCCCCGATCCCCTTCAGGAAGGAACACCCGGCGAGTGCATCAAGCACGCATTCTTCGAACTTGTTGGGCTCGCGGTAGTTGATACGGAGGACCGTCAGCTTCGCGTCGGCAAGAAGCGCCGGAAGGCGACCATACAGGCCGTTCGCGGGGCCTTCGATTCCACCCATAGCGCCACCCACGCAGACGACAGCACCGCTACCGCCTTCGACCGCGTGGAGAATGCCCTCGATCTGTCCGCGGCTGGTCTCGAGCCGGATGAGAAATGAATCGGGGTTTGGCCCCGGGGCAGCGGAGACTCGCAGGAGCTTGAGATCGAGATCCGCGTCCGGGGTCCCTTCTTCGAAGTCGTCCCACATGTTGCCCGGCACAGGCGTCACTATACGCGCGCGAGGGCAGTCTGCCCCGGGAGAGCAGCGGCTGTTACGATTGCCGAAGAGACCGACCACAGGCGGCCTGCCGCCGCCCGGGAGCGACGGTTTCCCAACTGCGACTACACAACGGAGACTTCTGCCGTGTGCGGCATTGCCGGGATCCTGAGGGTTGAAGCCGAGCCGGTTCCGCCAGGCCAGATCGACGCGATGATCGCGACACTGCGGCATCGCGGGCCCGACGGCGAGGGGACGTTCTTCGCCCCGGGCGTCGGATTTGGATTCACGCGGCTCCGCATCATCGACCTGAGCCCCGCCTCCGATCAGCCATTCGTTGATGAACAGGCCGGCGTGGCGCTGATCTTCAACGGGGAGATCTACAACTACCTAGAACTCCGATCGGAACTGAAGTCGCTGGGGCACGACTTCCGGTCCGAGGGCGATGTCGAGGTCCTGTTGCGGTCATACCTTCAGTGGGGCGTGAACTGCCTGGCGAAGTTGAACGGGATGTTCGCGTTCGCCATCTGGGACAACCACAAGCAGGAGCTGTTGCTGGCGCGGGACCGCTTCGGCGAGAAGCCGCTATTCATCGCCCGGTCGCGGCGCGGGGTCGCCTTCGCCAGCGAGATGAAAGCGATCCTCGCGATCCGTCCCGAGCTGCGTCAGCCGAACCGGAAGTCAGTCTTCCGCTACCTGTCACGCGGGGACCTCGACCTCGACCATGAGAGCTTCTTCCAGGGCATTGAGAGCGTGCCGGCAGCGCACTACCTGAAGCTCGACCGCGACGGCAAGGGCCGACCGCAGCGTTACTGGCAGGCAACCAGCACAACGGTGCCCACCTCGCACCGGGCCGCGGTCGAAGGGCTCCGGGAGCTTCTCTTCGATTCAGTCAGATTGCGGCTGCGGAGCGATGTCCCTGTTGGGAGCTCGCTCAGCGGCGGGCTCGACTCTTCAAGCATCGTGGCGACGATCAACGCGCAGAAAAGCAGCCAGTGGGTCCACCAGAAGACGTTCAGCGCGCGATTCAAGTCGGCTGAGCACGACGAAGGACACTTCATTGACCGGGTCATCTACCAGGTGGATGCGGAGGGGTACGAGGTCTGGGTAGAACCGGACCGGTTCGTCGATGAATTCGCGAGGCTGCAGTGGCACCAGGAAGAGCCGATCGCGAGCGCCAGCCCCTACGCGCAGTGGCTGGTGATGCAGCTTGCCCACGAGAAGGAGACGACAGTGCTCCTCGACGGGCAGGGCGCGGACGAACTGCTCGCCGGGTATGACCAGGCGCACGGGATGTTCTGGGCACACTGGCTGAGGCACGGCCGGATCGACAAGGTAGCGCGGGAGATGGCGGCCTTTGCACGCCGCTACCACAGCCTGCGGGAACCGTCGCTGTTCTCGGCGTATTACCTCCTGCCGGGGACGCTCAGGGATGCCCTGGCCGAGTGGTACTACCGGTCATCGGCGCTGGTCTCACCGGAACTCCACCGTGAATTCTCACCGTCCCACGTCAACAGTTCGCAGCCTTTCCCGGACCGGCTCCGAAATGAACTGGTCCGGTGGCAGACAGCGACCCAGCTGCCGGAGTTCCTGA
>DATCGT010000192.1:0-5729 GCA_036508775.1 Tepidiformaceae bacterium
CTTGTCGGCCGCCGCCTCCTGGCATCAATGTCCTGGAAGTCCGCGTTCAAGTAGCGACCCTTCCTCCACCAGGCCCAGAGCAGCCCCACGCCCTCGGCAGGCAGCAGCCCCCGAAATTATCTCAACTGCGCTGCTTCCATCGTCTCGACCTGGTACCGGGGAGGGGAGTCGAACCCCTACGCCTCTCGGCTGCGGAGTTTAAGTCCGCTGCGTCTGCCATTCCGCCACCCCGGCCCGCCATCTCGCGATGGATTCGCGCGGCTAGCGATCCCGCGCGCAGCGACTGTTGTAGCACAACTTCATGCGAGCCCACATTCGTGAGGACTCGACACGGTCCCGGAGGCGGCCGTGCGCCGGGTTAGGAGCGTTCGGCGACTCTCCGCAGGTCCGTCATCAGATCACCAATACGTCGCACGTAGCCCGGGAGGACGGCGGCCATGTCGGGAGAGGCATCGCTGCGGCACGCGCCCGCCTGGAGTTCAAGCCCCGCCGCGAACAGTTCCTCGATCGCTCGTTCGATTTCGGTCTTCTCGCCACGCTGACCGGAAGTCCGCTCGCCCATACTCATGTTCATTCTCTACAGTTCGTTTCGATACTCGCCCCGGCAAGCGCAGCGGCCAAGCCCGTGATTCCACGTTATGCCCGCGTACTTCCACGCACATGAATCATCAACGTGGCTCGAAACATCTCGCTCGCGACCGCTACGCGGCGACGCGATTCCTCTGCCGGAGCGGGGCACTCACACGGTGCAAATGCGCGAGGATCTCCCCGTACGATTGGAAGAGGCCGGTCGCGTAGTACGAGATGCCCCTCTCCGCACAGAACTGCTCAACCACGGCCTGCGCTTGCCGCAGCCTGTTACGGGGAAGCGTCGGGAAGAGGTGATGCTCGATCTGGAAGTTCAGCCCGCCGTACCAGAAATCAATGAACGGGTTCGAACGGACATTCCTCGAAGTCAGCACCTGCTCGTGCAGGAAGCCCCATCGCCGCCCGTTATCGGTCAGCGGCATCCCCTTGTGGTTCGCAGCGAACACAGAACTGTTGTAGAAGCCGAATGTCGCCTGGTGGATAAGGAAGAACCCCAGCGCGAGCCGCCAGTCGCCGATCCAGATCAGAAGGAGCGCGTACAAACCCGCGTGGACCGCAAGGATCGCCCCTTCGAGCCACGGCTTGCGCGCATTCGACGAAAACAGGTGCTGCACGCTGTTCACCCTCATGTTCAACGCCTGCAGCGGCAGCAATAGAGGGAAGACGAACGCCTGGAACGCGATCGCGGGCCTGAGCCATCGCGGCCGCTGCGGGATCTGCTCGACGGAGAAGACGACCATCGGGATCTGAATGTCCGGGTCATCATCGATGTGATTCGGCGATGCGTGGTGCCGCGTGTGCTTCACGTTCCACCACGATTGGCTCACGCCCAGGAGCAGGTCACCCAGCAGATAGCGGGCCAGTGCGTTCGTCCGGCTGCCGCGAAATCCCTGCCGATGCCCGGCATCATGTGCCAGCAGCCCGATCTGCGTCGTCGCGAAGCCCAGGAACGCCGCGTCGAGAAGGAGGACGAGGGGGCTGGAAATGAGCACTGCGATGATGAGCCCAACACCCAGCGTGACGCAGGCAACAATCGCCTTCATGCGATAGTACCCCGGCTGCGATTCGAAAAGGCCTTGTTCGCGGATGATTCGCTTCAGTTCGCTGTAGTCCGCCTTGCGCTCCGCGGCGATGGTTTGTTCGAGGACAGGGCTGGCCGACAAGAAAAGCCTCCATGGCAGGAGGCGGCAACCAATCAGACAGAGGCAAACCTGTGTGAAGCGAGGCCGCCGCGTGCGGGCAGGTGATATCTCATCAACCCTAGAAGCGCGGCCGGAAAGGGGATTGTCGGTCTCATCTGAGTAAGCGATCATACTGATGATCAAATACTTGGAGACTGGCGATGCTCGGAGAACGGGGAGCCCAGCGCGGTCTGTTCGAGGCGGACCATCAGTATCTGGAAGCGGTCGGCGCTGACAGCTTCTACGGCTTCCTCGCCAAACTGCGTGGGAAGCTGTTCAAAGACGAGGACTTCGCCCGGCTCTACAAGAAAATCGGCCGCCCGAGCGTCCCGCCGAGCCTCCTGGCCACCGCCCTGTTGCTACAGACCTACGACCGCGTCTCGGACGAGGAGGCGAAGCGGCGGGCGGACTTCGATGTCTGCTGGAAAGTGGCCCTGGGCATCGCGATCGAGGAGCGCCCCTTCGCCAAGAGCACGTTGCAGTTCTTCCGGGCCCAGCTGGTGGTGAACGAAGAGGCGGGCACCATCTTCCGCAAAAGTCTCGGGCTGGCCCGCGAGCGGGGCTTCATCGTCCGCAACCGGAAGATGAGGGTGGCCCTGGACACGACGAACATCCTGGGCCGGGGTGCGGTGAAGGACACCTACAATCTCCTGGGCGACGGCATCGTCCTCGTCCTCCGGCAGTTCGCGAAGCTGGCCGTTGAGACGCTTGAGCAGAGCGCTGAAGGGCGCGGGCTGAGCAGTTACGTGAGCGGGCGGAGCCTCAAAGGGGAGGCGGAACTGGACTGGGACAATCGCAAAGAGCGCACTCGGCTCTTGCGCGGGATCGTGGCCGATGCCGATCGTCTGCTGGCGGAAGTGCGCGAGGTGCGGGCCGGCCTGGCCGAGGGCGGCGCTGAAGACGCGGCGCTGACAAAGGCGGCAGACATCCTCAGCCAGGTGCTGCTGCAGGACATCGAACGGAGCGAGGAGGGGCCAGAGCTGCACGATGGGGTGGCGAAAGACCGGATGCCTTCGGCTCACGACCCGGAGATGCGCCACGGCCGCAAGAGCGCGCAGAAACGTTTCGACGGGCACAAGGCCCAGATTGCGGTGGATACGGAGAGCCAGCTGATCGTGGCGGTGGATGTGCTGGCAGGCAACGCCCCGGACAACACGGGCGCCCTTGCCATGGTGAAGGAGGCTGAGCAGAACATCGACGGCGAGGTCGCAGAGACGGTCGCCGACTGCGCCTACGGGGATGGGGCCACGCGCAAAGAGTTCGCTGATGCCGGGCGCGAACTCTTCGCCAAAGTACCGGCGATGGTCAACCGCGGCCGCTTCCCCAAGACTGATTTCGTCATCAACCTGGATGAAACGACCTGCCTCTGCCCGGCCGGAGAGAAGGGCGTCGCCAACTACTCCCGGCCGACGGAGGAGAGCAAGGAGCGAACCCTGCGCGGCTTTCGCTTTGCCGTCGAGCAGTGCGCACCCTGTCCTCTGCGGCCCCAGTGCGTGGGCGGCCAGGGAGGGCGAAGCATCGCCGTCCATCCCCAGGAAGCGCTCCTCCAAAAGGCTCGCGCTTTTCAACAGAGTCCCGACTTTCGGCCCTACAAACTGTCTCGTCAGGTGGTCGAACACAGGCTGGCACGACTGGTCCAGCTCGGTCTCCGTCAGGCGCGTTACGTCGGAAGGGCGAAGACCCTCTTCCAGCTCATCATAGCGGCGACGGTGGCCAACCTGACCCTCCTCGCGGGCCACGCCAGGCGCGAAAAGGACATCTTGGAGAGCTCAAACGGCTCTTTCCGCTTCATCCTTGTCCTCGTCGCCCTCTATTCGCTTGTCCGAAGGCCACTTGGGCCCCAGAACGACCAGAGGGTCCGTCCAGTCCCGCGAATCGCCTCAAACTCAACCTCGCTCGGATCGACGTTCTTGCCGTTCCAAACAGCCGTTTCCCGGCCGAACTTCTAGCACGCGGCCACCCATTCTTGCGGCAATTCTGCGCTTTTCCTTACGCGCCGAACTTCACGCCCTCGAAGGAACTCTCCTCATGCGTCTCATCAAAGACCAGCGGCTTGATCTGAGACTGCAACGAAAGGTCGCGCGCCTCCGAAGCCATACGATTCGCATCTTCCACCGTCTCCCAGATCGACAATCGCCCAACCTTCGGCGCTCCCGCGTGTGGGCCCGGCTTCAGGCGATACGCCGTGATGAACCCCGGCCGGCCCTGGTACAGCCCGAGTAGTTCATCCAACAGGTCTTCAACCTGCTTCTCATTTCCCGGTCGCGGGATCATTACTGAAAACCTTAGAAATGCCATCTTCCGACCTCCTCATCGATGGATCCTGCCCAGCAGTCCCAAACAAATGCCTCTGTTCGTATCAGCAGCGCCCACCGGATAGCTGCGAATAAGCGGAGCTTAGCCGCATGTCAACGCCACGGAAAGGTGCTTCCGGCTCATGTTTGTGTCACGAGACGGGTCCCTTTACCGGGATATCCCGATGTATTCATGGCACTTCGAGTTCAATACCAATGGGACAATGGTCCGACCCCATCACCGACGATTCGATGAAGGCTGCTTTCACCCCTGGCATCAGATCCCGGTCAACGAACACATAGTCGATTCGCCAGCCAACATTCCGCGCGCGCCGTTCCCGCCACGCATCCCAGTATGTAAAGGCATCCTCGGTGTCCGGATAGAACGCCCGGAACGTGTCGACGAACCCGGCCGCAACAAAACGGCCGATCCATTCCCGTTCAACCGGCAGAAAACCCGTGCCCTTCACTGCCTCTGCCGGTCGCGCCACGTCGATCTCGCGGTGCGCGATGTTCACATCGCCCATGAACACCACGTGCTTTCCGGCCGCGCGCAGCGCACTCACCTTCTCGAGAAAGCGCTCGAAGAACTCCAGCTTGAAGGCTAGCCGATCACCCTTCCCCCCATTCGGAAAGTAGACAACGAGCAGGGTGAACTCCGGGAATTCCGCCTCGATCAACCGTCCCTCGAGATCGAACGCCTCAACCCCAATACCCGTCTTCACAGAAAGCGGAGGCCGCTTCGCGAGAAGCAGCGTACCGCTGTACCCCGCCCTCTCCGCGGTGTGCCACCACGCCTGGTAGCCCCGGCTCTCCCACGCCGTTGGGTCCACCTGCGCGGGCGTCGCCTTCACTTCCTGGAGCCCCACGATGTCCGGTGCCCTGTCAGAGAGCCACGCCTGGAACTCGCCCGTCTTGAGCGTCGCCCGTATCCCGTTGATGTTCCACGAGCAGATCTTCAAGGTCGCCATCGCGCTACTTAGACGACGACGCGCGTAAACACGACCGCGGCGGTCGCGACCGTCGCCACCAGCAGGTACTCCGCCGTCGTGCTGAGTTCCAGGTCGTGGTCGAGCAGGTGATGGACGAGCCCAGTCGCGAGATAGAACCCAATGATCAGGAGCGCTCCCGCGAGCAGGTCATCGAGAGGGAAGAAATAGAACGCCAGCCTCAGCTCCGCGAGCGATATTCCGATCGCCAGTCCCGCAAGCAGTGAGCTGGGGCCAAGCAGCCGGCTCTCGCGCAACAATTCGACCGACAGCGCGAGACTCACCAGCCCTGTCAGCCCCCCCGACACTACCAGCGGCACGTCGCGACCGTAGATGACCGTGAAGAGCGCAAACGCCGTGAGGTAAGTGGCGATCGCAAGGGCGAGCCGCATGGGCCCGTAGAGGCGCGATCCGTAATCGACGGTGTGGTACTCGCCGAGAACGACCGCGCCGACCATGGCGGCTCCGGCCAACCCGGACAGGGGCCGGGCATAGCCCTGGACCGCGTTGTTGATGAAGAGCCCCGTGCCGAGCACCGCCAGCGCCGGCAATACGACGTAGATGATTGACCCGTAGGGCGAATCGTCCTCCCACCGCGAACTGCCTCGAACCAGCCCGTCCACGGCGAGCGACACAAGCCCCACCGTCAACCAGAGGATCCAGCCCTCGGCCGGGCG
>DATCGT010000193.1:0-3489 GCA_036508775.1 Tepidiformaceae bacterium
CAACGGGCGTAGCGACCTGTCGTGGGATGAGGCGGTTCGATACGACCTGTACTACGTGGAGAACTGGTCGATAATGTCGGACCTGATGATCCTCTGGCGGACCGGTCGGGCTGTTGTCAAGTCTTCTGGCGCCTACTAATCCGGTCGCTGGCGTTTCAATAAGCGCAGGCAGCCTGACCGCATAGACTGTTACGGTCACCAGATGGACATAAGCACGCGCGTCGCAGACCTCTGAAGTGACCTCGTTGGAACATAGGAGAGACGCATGACAACGCCCGGGCGAGACAGGCCTCTGGTCATGCTGGCCTTTGGGACCCGCCCCGAGGCGATCAAGATGGCGCCGATCGTGAGGGCTCTGCACGAGTCAGACCGCTATCAGCCCTACGTCCTGGTCACCGCTCAGCACCGGGAGATGCTGGATCAGGTTCTCTCCCTTTTTGACATCGTTCCTGACCGAGATCTGAACTTGATGGAGTCTGGGCAGTCACTCGATCGGCTCACTGCCCGGACAGTCAGTGGCGTGTCCGAAGTCCTGCGCGAAGTCAGACCCGATGCACTTCTCGTTCAGGGCGACACCACCACGACTTTCGCATCGGCTCTGGCCGCCTTCTACGAAGACGTCCCGGTGGTACACGTCGAAGCGGGCCTGCGAACGGGCGAGAAGAGGTCGCCGTTCCCGGAAGAGATGAACCGTGTGCTCACCTCACGGATAGCGAGCCTGCACCTTCCGCCCACGTCCACGTCAGCGAGGCATCTCCTGGACGAGGGGATAGACCCAGCGACTATCTGCGTCACGGGCAACACCGTCATCGATGCGCTTCAACAGACCCTCGCCATGGGACAGGTGTGGGGTGATCCAGCGCTGGGGCTGCTCTCGACGGCAGAGCACCGAACAATCCTCGTCACGGCCCATCGTCGCGAATCGTGGGGCGCTCCTTTGAGCGAAGTCTGCTGGGCGATCCGGGATGTACTGGAAGCCTTTGACGACGTCCAGGTGATCTTTCCCATGCACCGCAATCCGGTCGTCCGCGACTCAGTGGCACCGGCCCTGGCCGACCATCCTCGGGCACATCTGGTCGAGCCAGCCGGCTACCAGGACTTCGCACAGCTCATGGCGGCTGCGCACATCATCCTGACCGACAGTGGCGGCGTGCAAGAGGAAGGCCCGAGTCTGGGCAAGCCGGTGCTCGTGTTGCGGGAGAGCACCGAGCGGCCCGAAGCTCTCGAGGCAGGAACCGCGAAACTGGTCGGCACCTCCCGCGCCCGCATCTTTGCGGAAGTCTCCGTGCTCCTCAATGACCAGGCTGCTTACCTTCGCATGGCCGAAGCAGTCAACCCCTACGGCGATGGTAGAGCTGCCGTTCGCACCCTGCTCGCTCTGGACCACATGCTCGCGTCCGGCCCAAAACCTGAAGATTTCTCCCCCGCCTCGCTGGACAGCCAGTTGAACGAGCTACTCACCTTTTCGGAGCTCTAATGGACTTCAAGACAGTCGCCGTCGTGGGCTTGGGCTATATCGGGCTGCCAACAGCCGCGGCCATCGCCACACGCGGCATAGACGTCATCGGCGTCGACGTCAATGCATCAACGATCGACTCCGTCAACCGTGGTGAAGTTCCGTTCGCTGAGCCTGACCTCGCGGTGGCGGTCAGCGGTGCTGTCGCTCAAGGGCATCTGACGGCTCAGAAGGAGATGCCCGAAGCCGACGTCTTCATCCTGGCGGTGCCGACTCCTTTCGCTGAAGATCACCAGGCCGACCTTACCTACGTGCGCGCGGCCGCTGAGGCAGTGGCGCCCGTGCTCAAGGGCGGTGAGGTCGTGATCCTGGAGTCGACGTCCCCCCCGGGCACCACGAGACAGCTGAGCTCGTGGCTGGCGCACCTGCGTCCGAATCTGAAGTTCCCGACCGACGGTCTGGGTCGACCCGACGTCTTCGTGGCTCACTGCCCCGAGCGGGTGCTTCCCGGCCGGATCATGATCGAGATGGTCACCAATGACCGAGTCGTCGGAGGGCTCACCAGCGAGTGCGCTGAGCGAGCGGCAGACGTCTATCGCACCTTCTGCCAGGGTGAGATCGCCCTTACCGACGCGGACAGCGCAGAACTGGCAAAACTCGCCGAGAATGCATTTCGGGATGTCAACATCGCCTTCGCCAACGAGATCGCCCTCGTGTGCGATCAGTTGAAGGTGGATGTCTGGGAGGTCATCCGGATGGCAAACCGGCATCCCAGGGTCAACATCCTCAGCCCGGGACCGGGCGTTGGCGGCCATTGCATCGCGGTGGATCCATGGTTCATCGTCGGAGCGGCCCCCGAAGCCGCCAGGCTCATCCGCACGGCCCGCGAGGTCAACGACACACGGCCGCATCAGGTGGTTGCCCAAGTTGTCGAGAGGGCACACCGGCTCGTCGACCCCGTCATCGCCTGCCTCGGACTGACCTTCAAGGCCAACGTCGACGATGTGAGGGAGAGTCCAGCGCTCCAGATCGTCCAGGAGCTTTCCTCGGTGCTCCCGACCGCACGTATCCTGGCTGTAGAACCGCACTTGGACGAGCTTCCCGATGTGCTGGCGAATATGGCGAACGTGGAAGCCGGCAAGACGGAGTCTGCGATCAACGAAGCCGACATCGTGCTTCTCCTGGTCGACCATGCAGAGTTCTGCGTTCTCCGCCGGAACTTGCTTCAAGGAAAGATCATCTTCGACACTCGCGGCATATGGCCCTAATCAATCAACTGCGACCAATGGCCCCGCAACAAGAAGCAGCTCGGTGATATGAATGAGGAGTTCTCTTTATGACCGCCGCGAGACACGTGACCCCTCCAGACCGGATCCCCTCGCCGGCGCGGTGCCTGCGATGCGATGTGACGGAGCAGCGCGAGTGTTGATCTCGGTGGTGATCCCAACATTGGGCCGTGCCTCCTTAAGAACCGCCATCAAGTCCGCTATTGAGCAGAGCATCCCGGTCTCCGAGATTCTCGTGATCAACGACAGTGGAACCATGCTCGATGGTCTTCACGAGCCGAGAGTTCGTATTATCGACACACCAGGCGGTCTGGGTTCGGCGGGCGCGCGCCAGATGGGTGTTACGGCAAGCGGCGGTGAGTTTGTTGCCTTATTGGATGATGATGATGAATGGCTCGACGGCCATCTCGAAAACGCTCTTAAGGTACTCACCGCGCAGAGGGAAGTCGCCGTCTACGCGGCCCGTGTCGAACTCATGACAGATGGGACTCGGTCGTCTATTTCTCCCCGGGTGGTCTATCGCGGACACATTAGTCTTATTTCTTTCCTTTACGGCTGGCGGGCATTTCTGGGGCGAAGCCGAACTATGCCTACCAGGGCCTCGGCAAGTCACGTGATGCCGAGGATTCGCAGTGATCTTGCGGGGTCGCGGGCGGTCCAGCGTGTGGCGGAGGCGATGTTGGTGTGACCGTTCAGGCGCAGGGCGCTGATGGCGAGGTTGCGCAGGCTGGCCATCACCCGTGGCGC
>DATCGT010000194.1:0-3079 GCA_036508775.1 Tepidiformaceae bacterium
GGGCCGCCGCACTCTTCTCAACTACGGCCATACGGTTGGGCACGCCATTGAGTCGGTAACCGGGTACAGCACCTACCTCCACGGAGAAGGCGTGGCAATTGGCATGCTGGCCGCCGGGCTCATCGGCGTCGAACTCGGGATGCTGGACTGGGCGGCCTTCGAGCGGCAACAGGCACTGATCCGCGCCTGCGGGCTACCGGAGCATGCGCCGGAAGTACCGATCGAGGCCGTGATCGACGCGATGTCTCGCGACAAGAAAGTGCGCGGCGGCGCTATCCAGTGGGTCCTGCTCGACCGCATCGGCCACGCGGTGGTCCGTGACGCTGTTCCCGAGGAAGTCGCCCGCCGCGCCGTCGAAGCCGTCCTCTCCTGATGTTCTCGTTCCGCCTAACTTCTGCCCCGGCAGGCCCGGTCGCCCCACGCACGGGCGTCGTTACGACTGCTCGCGGCGAAATCCGCACCCCCGCCTTCATGCCGGTGGGTACCCTCGCGACCGTGAAGGCGCTGCTGCCGGAAGAGGTCGAGGCAACCGGTGCTGACATCCTTCTCGTGAATGCGTACCACCTCTTCCTCCGGCCGGGGCAGGATCTGATCGAACGCGCCGGGGGCGTCCACCGCTTCATGGGGTGGGAGGGACCGATCCTCTCCGACAGCGGTGGCTTCCAGGTCTTTAGCCTCTCGCGCATCCGCAAAGTCGAAGAAGCCGGGGTGCGGTTCCGTTCGCACATCGATGGCTCCGAGCACTTCTACAGTCCCGAGGTGGCGATGGCGGTGCAGCGAGCGCTCGGCGTCGACATCGCCATGCCTCTCGATCACGTCGTGCCGGGCGACGCCCCTCTCGACGCGACCCGTGAGGCCGCTGAGCGCACGCTTCGCTGGTACGAACGCTGCCGGGAAGCCGCGGGGGACCTCGCGACCTTTGCGATCGTGCAGGGGGCATCGCATCCGGAGCTTCGCCGCTGGCACGCGCGGGAGCTGGCCGCTCTTGATGCTCCCGGCTATAGCGTTGGCGGGTTATCGGTGGGCGAGTCGAAAGAAGATATGTTGGCGATGATGGAAGTCGTCAACGCCGAGCTCCCGGTGGCGAAACCCCGCTACCTGATGGGCGTCGGCAGCCCTGAGGACCTGGTCGAAGGGATCGCGCGCGGGATCGACATGTTTGACTGCGTCCTGCCGACGCGTCTCGGGCGAAACGGTTCGCTATTCACCGACGACGGCCGGGCGAACGTCCGCAATGCGCGCTACCGCGAGGCCCCTGGCCCCATCGATCCTGAGTGCGACTGCGCCCTCTGTCGCCGGTTCAGCATGGCCTACCTGCACCACCTGTTCCGGAACGAAGAACTCCTCGGCTATCGCCTGGCGTCAATCCACAATATTCGTTACTTGGTACGCCTGACGGAACGGGCACATGCCGCCATAGGGGCCGGTACGTTCGATACGTTCGCGCGGGCGTTCAGGGCTCGCTACCGGCCCTCCGATGCGGCGGTGAGGGCCGAGCAGAAGGGCAAATGGCTGGCCCAGTCGGGCTACGAAGAGCAGGCAGAAGGCGATTGAGACCTTAGTCGCGGCCTGCGCTTCGGGCGTACCAGCCCCCGGCCATCGCGAGCACGATTGAGTCAATGATCAGGTGGCCGCGCAGCATCGTCTCCGCACCGTCCACAGGGCGGATCAGCGCGCGGGTCACAGCTTCCACGGGCTCCCGGAGCACCGGGTTATGGATTGCCAGCGCGCTGTAGCCGACGGCAACGGTTGCACTGGCTGCCATTCCGGCGGCATTGGCGGGTGAAACCCGTCGCCGCCCGTCTGACGTGGTTTCCTGGAGTGCTGACAGGGCTGTACGAGCGACACCGAACCGCCCCGGGGTGAATGCGCTCAGCAGCGCGATTTCCACCCGGACGAGCCGGCCAGGGCGGTACACCAGGAACGAATCCTCCCACTCGGTCGGGCCGAATTTCGCCTTGTAGTGTTCGAGCGGCCTGAACTTATAGAACCCATTCAGGTGGTCGAACGTGAAGCCGAGGAACGCTCCGATGGCGCGGTGCCCGGACGGCTGATGCGCTGCGCCCCGCAGAGGCGCGAGCCCAAGGTTGGCGAGCTTCGCACCGCGCGCCAGGCATTCAGCCGTCGCGGCGAGGAAGAGAAGTTCGGAGGCACCGTTGGGGGCGTCCGGGCGCCGGACCATATCTTCGAGCGTGTAGGCTCCGCGGCCAGGCGACGGGATGCAGGTGAGAAACGCTTCGAGGCGGCCGTCCTTCCGGGCCAGGAGGATGACTTTGTCCTCCGCGTAGTTGAGGGGCGCCGAGCGAAGGGTGAATCCCAGCGCGCTGACCTTTCGGCTGCTCCGCCAGATCCTCAGCAGCTCCTCCATCTCCCGGGCAACCGCGAACGAGGGGCGGGTCCCGCCCGGGATGACCTCGACGGAGACTCCGGTCTTCGTGGCCTGGTTCGCTGCGGACCGCACCTTCTTGGTGCGATTGCCGCGGGGGGCGTAGCTGTCGAGGTCGAAGAGCGGCTCTTCGCCTACTTTTAGAGTCTTCCACCCTGTTTCGCCCGCAAGCGTGGCGAAGCGTGCTGACGTTCCCGCGAAGGCGGGCGTCAGCTTCTCCGCCGAACAGAAGGCGCGGAATGCATCTACAAGCGCGCGCTCCTCGCCGGGTGCGCAGACCGGCTCGCCGCAGGCGAGGGCGACACCGTTGTGTCGCTCGTAGGCGATGAATCCTTCGCCAACCGGAGTGTGGAAGTACTCCCAGCCCGAATACAGCGTCAGGAAGCTGAGGCTGTTGTAGGCAAAACGAGAGATAAGGTCGTACCGCTCGAGGGCTGTCCCTTCGCGGGAAAGCGGAACCTCAGACCGGCGCTGCTGCCATCGAAATGTGCCGAATTGCATCTCGATCCCGATGCTAGAAGCGATTCCTGAATGACTTCTGAAGCAGTCCTTAGCCCGAATCCACCGATGGGTAGACCCGTAGCAACAGTTTAAACGCTAAAGCAGGTGCTCTTCTGAACTGAGAAGATGGGGTTGTAACACATCCATCAACACAACCAGAGGAGCACCTGACAGATGCAATCATCACACAGC
>DATCGT010000195.1:0-3937 GCA_036508775.1 Tepidiformaceae bacterium
CCGAACCTAGCATGACCCATGTGCTGACCCGGCGTTCCAGCGCTTTGTTCCTTACGGCCGCATTCCTGCTGGCCCTCTCCGCATGCGGAGGCGGGGGGGCGTCAAGCGGGAGCGGTGCGCGGGTTACCGACCCCGCAAAGGTGCCCAGCTCTACGCCGATCGGCCAGGGCGCCACGCTCTACCGCATCCAGGGCGATGCCGTTTCGGTGGCAGGCGGAACTCCGGCGGTGCTCTCCGGTATTCCCGGCACGCCGGCACCGGCCGCGACCTACACGGTAAAGTCCGGCGACACCTGCTCTGCGATCGCCGCCCAGTTCAAAATCTCGACGGACGACCTTCTCAAGAACAACAGGACGATTGACGCGGGTTGTACGAACCTGCACACCGGGGACACGCTTCGCATTCCAGCGGCCACGCCTGCGCCCGGGGCCACGACCACCCTGGGGACCGGTCCTACCCCGCAACCAACCGGGAAGTCGTACACCGTCGCGTCCGGTGACACCTGTGATGCCATAGCCCGGAGCTACGGTGTCGACCTGCAGAAGCTCATCGCGGCCAATGGCAACATGAATTGCACGAAGCTCCAGATCGGCCAGGTTGTCAACATCCCGCAATAGCGGGCGGCCCCTGGGCTAACGGGACTCCTCGTCTTCGAGTTCCAACAATCCGGTGAGCCGTGCCACCGGTATGCCCATCGCCCGGGCCGCATCGACGATTCGATGGTCGAAGTACTCGCGCCCAATTCCGGCGGACGATAGTCGAGTCGCTGCTTCAGGATGGGTTCTTACGATTTCGTAGAGCGAGACAGTTCGGGGAATTCGCGTCGTTTGCGTCATGGGGGCCTCCTTCGCTGAGGTGCTCAGCCGTTGCGGGCGCTCTGTGACTGCTACCGAGGATATCCCGGCTCGCCGGGAGGACAGGGGAAGTCGTCCAAAAATTCACACGCTGATTGAAGCGGACCGCCCGGCCGGGTGTGATGGAGAAAGGGGGCCGCTGCGGCACCTCCTTCTCCGAGAAGTGAAAGCACATCCCTTACGAACTCGAGCGTCGTATCTTCCGGGAAATTAGCGGCACAAGTGGGCTGTTTCTGTCTGGAAAGCTGGCTTCCTTGTCAGATCCTGGTTGAGCAGGTACATCGGGACCCGTTACGCTTATAGTTCATCTAAGAATGAAAGAAGGATCACTTGGCTGAAACTATGACACTCAAGGTAGGCGACGAGGCCCCCGATTTTGAACTCCCTTCCAGCCCGACGGGGGAAAAGTTCCGGCTGAGCGACTACCGCGGCAAGAACGCGATCATCATCAATTTTGTGCCTGCCGCGTTCTCACCGGTCTGCAGCAACCAGCTGCCGTTGATTGAGAAGAAACGTGCTGAGTTCGACGCGCAGGGAGCGATCCCGGTCGTTATTTCGAGTGATGGCGCCTGGGCGCAAGCCGCATGGACGAAGGAACTGGGACTGTCCTATCCGATCCTGAGCGACTTCATGCCCCAGGGCGCGACCGCCAGGGCGTATGGCGTGTTGATCGAGGCTCGGGGGATCGCCAACCGTTGCGTGTTCGTTGTGGGAAAGGATGGGCGCATTTCCTGGATCCAGCCCACCGAGAAGAACTCCGACATTCCCGACTACGACCCTGTCATGTCTTGCTCCAAGGACTGACGGCTGTCGTGGAAAAGAGAAGAGGCGCCTTTAGGCGCCTCTTCTCTTTGTCTCCGGGCGCCCGGACAGCCTAGAAGAGGATGACGCTCCGATTGACTTCGCCGTTCTTGAGGGCCGCGTACGCCTCGTTGATCTGGTCCAGCTTGTAGCGACGCGTGATGAGTTCATCGATTTTCAGGCGCTTCTGGCGGTAAAGCTCCATGAGCCACGGCATGTCGTGGGTTTGGCGGGTGGAACCGTAAAAGCTCCCGATGATGCCCTTCTCGCCGAGGAAGGCTGATCCGGGCAGAGTTACGTTCTGCCCAACCCCGATCATCCCCACCACCACCGCGCGTCCGCCTCGCTTGATCATCGCGAAACACTGCTCGGCCGTTTTAGCGAGACCGATTGCCTCGAAGGCGAAGTCGACGCCTCCGCCCGTCATGTCGCGTACCTGCTTTGCCGGGTCGCCTTTGGATGCGTCCACGACGTCGGTCGCGCCGAACTCCCGGGCGGCAGCGAGCTTGGACTCGAGCAGGTCGACAGCGATGATCCGCGAGGCACCCGCGAGTGCTGCACCCTGGATGATGTTCAGTCCGACCCCGCCAGTACCGATGACGGCCACGGTTGACCCGACAGGAACCTTTGCGGTGTTCGCGACGGCCCCGACGCCCGTCATCACGCTGCACCCGACCAGTGCGGCAGCTTCGAGCGGCACGCCGTCCGGGACAATGACGCAGGCGTTCTCGCTTACGAGCTGGTATTCAGCAAAGGCGGACATGTTGCAGAACTGCCGCATCGGCTGGCCATTCAGCTTGAGGCGGTCGGCGCGCCCGAGTGTGCCCGATGCGTTGCAGAGGTAGGCCTTGCCCTGCACGCAGTTGTCGCAGAAGCCACACGATGCGACGAACGCCACGACGACCCGGTCTCCCGGTTTTACCTTTGTGACTGCGGATCCGACCTTCTCGACGACTCCAGCCGATTCGTGGCCGAGCACGATGGGTGTCTGCGTCGGATAGGACCCCTCCATGTAGTGAAGGTCCGAATGGCAGACTCCGCTCGCACCAGTCTTGATCAAGACCTCGCCAGGACGGGGGTCGTCAACCTCCACATCCTCCATGACCAGTGGTTGCCCGACGCCGTACATCACAGCAGCTTTCACGTCGATCTCCTCGTCCGAATGGGTACCGGATTGTTTCGGTTCAGTCTGGCGGTGTCAATCAATGGAGAACAGCCCCGGCTCGCGGATCTGTTTGTCCCGGCCGATGTAGACTGCCGCAACACAGGAAAAGCGGAGGGGAAGGATGGACATTCGCGGGGGAGTCACGATCGTTACCGGGTCGGCGACCGGTGTTGGCGCCGCGGCCGTAAAGCTGCTTGCCAGCAAGGGCTGCAATGTCGTGATCAATTACACGAAGAGCGAAGCCGAAGCTCGAGAGACGCAGGCGGAGTGCGAGAAGCTGGGCGTCGAAACGCTCCTCTGCAAGGCAGATGTCTCGCAGGACGAAGACTGCCGCCGAATGGTCGCCGAGACGATGGCGAAGTGGGGCCGCGTTGATGCCCTGATGAACAATGCCGGCACGACGCAGTTCGTGAATCACGCGAACCTGGAAGGTCTCAATGCTGACGACTTTCATCGAATCTACGCGGTCAATGTAATCGGTCCCTTCCAGATGGTTCGCGCGGTTGCCCCGCACATGAAAGCCGCCGGGCGTGGTGCCGTAGTGAACGTCTCTTCGATCGCTGGCGTGATGGGCATCGGCAGTTCGATCGCCTACACCGCCTCCAAAGGCGCGCTGAACACGATGACCCTTTCCCTGGCTCGCGCGCTGGCGCCGGAGATCCGCGTGAACACCATCTGCCCTGGCTTCATCGAAGGCCGCTGGCTGCGCGGTGGCATGGGGGATGCGGCCTATGAGGCGGCGGTAGCGGCTCAGCAGCGGAACACGCCTCTCCAGCGGGCCGGCACACCCGAGGATATGGCCCAGGCTGCCGTCTGGTTCATCGAAGGCGCGGACTTGATCACCGGTGAGTTCCTGATCGTCGATGCCGGCTCGCACCTCGGTGGTGCCCCTCTTCGCGCCCGATAAGGAAGGTTTTCTGGCGCCGATTTCCTGAAGCTGCGGGAAGACGGCCGCTGGCGATTCCGATGAACATCCATGAGAGCGTGGCCAGCGCTATGCCACGCCGAAATGACGCCGAGGCCTTCCTCCTTGTTGGCCGGCCAATCGCGCATGGGTCCCGTACCCCGCGACCCGCGCCGAAATCGTCGGGGAGATGACGGCTGCGGGATTCATTCC
>DATCGT010000196.1:0-6972 GCA_036508775.1 Tepidiformaceae bacterium
AACCGGGACCGCGCTTGCGCACGCGGAGCTGGTGAAGTCAGACCCGCCCAACGGCGGCCTGGTCGCCGGGATGCCGGCGCAAGTGTCGCTGCAGTATTCCGAAGGGGTCGCGACCCTCAGCGTCTGGGTTACCGATGCTGGCGGCCAGCATTACGAATCCGGCCTCCCGACGATCAAAGCTGACGACCACAGCTCCGCGACAGTCCTGCTCAAGACCGGGGGCAACGGTATCTACACGGTGACCTGGAACGCCCTGTCCGAAGACGGGCATACCACAGGAGGCTCGTTCTTCTTCATCGTGGGCGACAAATTGCCGGACCGCACGAGTTTGCTGGCTCTCTATCAGTCCGCAGCTCCGTCCAACGGCCCGGGGGCGAATGTCTTCGAAGCGGTTGCACGCTTCGTCATGTTCGTTTCGCTCCTGGTGCTGGCCGGGTTACCGCTCGCTGTCGCTTCCATCGGGAGCGAACTGGTCCGCCAGGATGCCGGTTGGCGCATCGTGCGGCGCACACTTGTTCTCGCCGCCATCACCTTCATGGCCAGCGCCACCGCTCTCGCAATCAAGCAGATCCTTTCCGGCTACAGCCTGTCCTTGCACGACATCAATGCTTATGTGGGAACCAGCCAGGGGTCCGCGTGGATGGCGCGCTGGGAACTCGCTACTGTCGCGGGGTTCGGCGCCGCGTTCATTCGGCGGCGATGGTTGGTACTGATCCTCTCCGCCCTCACGGCCGCCGGAGGCCAGCTTTCCCTTTCCATCGTCAGCCACAGCGGAACGCTGGTGGGGGGCTTCGGCGCCGTCTTCATCGATTTCACGCACCTCCTGTTCGGCGGAATCTGGGGGGGCGGACTCATCCTGCTGGCAGTTGTTCTCCCGCTCGCCTACCGCGACCCGGCCTCGGTGAAGGGCAGAACTCTTATCGCGGCGGTGGCACGACGCTTCTCCGGGATGGCCATTCTAGGCGCCGGGCTAGCAACCGCGGCCGGGCTCATGCTCGCCGCCTGGCATGTCGGGACGTGGCATGAGTTCGTTTCATCGCTCTACGGCTTGTCACTCTTGGCGAAGATTGCGCTCCTGGTGCTCGCACTTGGCCTTGGAGCGGCGCATCGGCTGTTCCTGGTCCGGCGCATGGAGGAAGGCCTGCCGGGTGCGGTCTCCACCTTCCGACGCTCCGTCCGGGTCGAGGCGCTCGCCGTCGTGGGGATTCTCGCCCTGTCGGCGGTCTTGACCTCGGCGCAGACCGGCGCCGCGACAGCCGCAATTTCCCGCCAGGGCCCCGTCCACCTGAGCCAGACGGTCCTCGGCACCGAGGTCCGCCTCGTCGCCACGCCCGGGAAGCCCGGCCTTAACGTCTTTGATGCGACGTTCCTCCGCAACGGCAAACCAACGGACGAAATCGACTCGGCGACTCTTCTGCTTAGCCTCCCTGACCAGGGCGTCCAGCTCGACGAAATCCCGCTGGAACGCACCGGCCCGGGCGAGTACTCAGCCGTTGCAGCACTCGTGCAGCCGGGCGCCTGGTACGCGCGCGTCGCTGCCGACGTCACGGGCCAATTCACGACCTCACGCTTTTCGCTTCCGGATTCGACGCAGGCCGGGGCTTATTTGAGCGATCGAGGCATGGCCCTCGTCCTGCACCTGCTCGCCGCGACCGTTGCTTTCGCGACGATCTGCGGACTGATCGGCGAATCAGTGATGGGCGAGAAGGTGGGCCGGGCTTCGCACGTCGCGGAGAGCTAGGGCTTTCGACCCCAGAAAGCCGAGATCGAGCCGGTGCCGCGTTCGTTCGTGCCGACGCTCAGCGGATGGAAATTTCCAGCTAGCTATCGCCTCGTGTCTCCGGCCAATCCGCTCGCGGGAGGCAAATGCCCTCTCAGGGTTGATCGCGGAACACTTCGACACGATCCGGGGCCATCGTGCGTGCTGTCCGGCATGTGCTTGCGCCGGCCCTGAACCCCAGACATGGCTGGTCGCCTCCGAATTTCTTTCCCGACGAACCATTCCTACGGTCTCGACCTCGCGATCAGACAATGCGGAGTATTCCCCCGAGTCCCCCAAAGACACCGAGGACGGACACCACAAGGATGAGACTTCCGACGACCGCCGCGTAGGCACCTCGGGGCCGGTACGGCGGAGGCAACGCTCGCCGGGCGAGTTGGAAGAGCAGGCCCAAGACAAGCGGCAGAAGGAGCGCGTTCATCACCTGCACCCCGATGGTCAGGGAGACGAGGTCTTTGACGAAGCCGACGACAACCGCGGTTGTGACGACCACGAGGCTGAACAAGCCGTAGAACCAAGGCGCCGCGCGAGGCCCTTGGTCGAGTGAATGGCGATAGCCCGCCACCTCGCCCACCCCCCAGGCGGCGGCCAGGGTCACAACTACGGAGGCGACCATGGCCGCACCGAGTATGCCGAGCCCCAGGAGCACGTGGGCTGTACCCGACCCGAGGAACGGCGTGAGGGCGTTGGCGATCTCCTCCACGCTGCCCAGCGAGGTGCCCGGGTGGGTCGTACCGATCGTCGCCGCCACGGTGATCAGGATCGCCGCCATCATGATCTGGGTAACGATGGTCCCCACGGCTGTGTCCCAGCGAGCGTAGTGGAGGTGCTCGGGACCGAGCCCTTTATCGACCACGGCGGACTGCTGGTAGAAGACCATCCAGGGCATGAGGACTGCACCGATATTGGCGGCGACCAGGTAGAGGTATGCGTGGTCGCGGATCGGCAGGTGCGAGAGACCAGTGGCCACTGCTCTGCCGTCAGGATGGGCCGCCACCGCCAGCCAGATGAAGGCAAGCTCGAAAGCGCCGAGCAGGATGGCGACCAGCTCGACCCTCCGATAGCTCCCTGTCCAAACGACGACCAAGAGAAAGCCCGCAGCGAGAGCGAGGCTCGCCCACGCGGGTACGCCGACGAACTGACCTACCGCGACCACACCGACGAATTCGGTGAGTAGGGCGCCGGCGCAGGCCACCACCAGACTCGAAACCGAAGCCCAGGCCCACCCTGGCCCGAAATGTTCGCGGATCAGTTCGCCATGGCCCTTGCCCGTGACGAGGCCCAGTCGAACCGTAAGGTCTTGGACGACGAAGAGGATGGGTACGAGGAGGATCTGCAGCAGGAGCAGGCGGTAGCCCCAGCTCGCCCCGCTCTGGGCCGCCGTGACGATGCTGCCGACATCGGTGTCGGCGAGCATGACCACGATCCCCGGACCAGCCACGCTCAGAAATCTCACCCACCAGCGGAGCGAAGGCAGGTGCTCCGGCACCGCACTGGGGTGAGCCACCTTTGAAGCTCTCGAGTCGCTTCTAGGCACTGAGAACTTCGATATGAATTGACCTGCCCCCGACCGTTGATCCAGGCCAGACTAAAGTCCGGTTTGTTGAAATGCCACCTTGGCGCTGACCACAGCCCGGCTCGTCCCGCCTTATTGACGCGTCGGGTTCGGCACCGAAACCTCAATACGCGTGCCGTGTCCGGGCGCGGACTGGATTTCGCAGACGCCGCCGACCAGGCGGGCGCGCTCGCGAATCCCGACCAGCCCAAGGTGCTTGCCGCCCACCAGGGCGGTCAGGTCTGGTACTTCGAACCCTTTGCCATCGTCAGAGACAGTGAGGATGGTTCTGCTTCGGCGATGGGAGAGGCGGATGCTCAATTCAGATGCATTCGCATGACGTTCAGCGTTTCGAAGCGCCTCCTGCGCGACCCGGAAGAGCGCGAGTTCAACGCCGGGGTCCAGCCGCCGCGCCTTTCCTTCAACAGCGAGCTGGCAGACCATCGCGCTGCGCGCTTCCATCTCCAGGACCAGCTGTCGCAGCGCCGGAACCAAGCCGAGGTCTTCGAGAATCAGGGGACGCAGGTCTCGACTGAAATGTCTGAGTTCATCACCCATCGCCTCCGTACTGCGTCTCGCGTCCGCCAGCGTCGCCGAGAGGGCGTCGCGGTCCCCATCCCTCGCAGCATCGGAGACAATGTCCAGCTGGCGGCAGATCAGGATCGCAGATTGGAGACTCACGTCGTGCAGCTCATGTGCGATGCGCTGGCGCTCCTCCTCCTGGGCGCGGACGATTTCACGAGCATAATCTTGGAACCCACGCCGCTCGGAGACATCGCGCAGGAGCACCTGAATCAGGATGGTTCGGTCCGCAGTCGGCACCTGGGTGAAGACAGGTTGGAACCATGCCTTCGTGCCGTCTCTTCGCTGGAGGCTGATGTCCGGCGCGGCCACCGATGTCGTCGCGGTTTCGCTGTCCATTGTCACCCGGATGCCGAGCAGGTCGGCGATCGAGGCTCCGTGGAGGCCTCCGCCACCCACGAGGAGCAGTGCCGCCGCTGCCGCGTTCCACTCCTGAATTCGCCCGGTGCCATCGACGACTAGGATGGGTTCGCCTGCCCCGTTGAACAGAGCACGGTACTTGAGCTCGGACCGTGCGCTCGCCGCTTCGGAGAGTTCCGCCTGCTGCCTGGCCTTGATCACCTGATCGACGCGGGTTGCCACCACGACCGCAAGAAAGACCGTCAGGCCAACCTGGAACGATTCCCCGGCGAGTTCGACTCCGTGATGGAACAGGATGACGATTGGGGCTGCCAGCAGGCTGCACCAAAAGGCGGTCGGGAATGCGCCTTCGCGTCCGAAATTCAGACTGGCGTAGAGAACCGGGAAGAAGTAGAGCGATGCGGGGAAGAAGTAAGCTGCACCCAAGCGATCGTCGCCGTACAGCTCTGCCCCTAGGTGGCCTGCCGCCACCCCAGCGATCATGATCTGGACCGCCCAGAACCGCGGATCGGACAGACGTGGGCGGAGTCGGTCGAACCACCTGGTGACCCATGGCGCTGACCGCGTCAGGAGCATGCCAGGCCACCTGGAGTGCTCGGGGCTGACCCCGGCGGTCGGGAGCGATGCGGTTACGGGTGCCACGTGTCAGTCTGCGGCCGCAAGAAGTGCACCTGGTCCGCGAACAAAGTTCGTCGCCAGGAGTCCAGTCCTGCGCGAGACCGCGCTTGTCCGCAGCGCGACTGCAACGATAACGATTCGGACTGGCTCGCGGCAGGCATTTGCAACCCTCTGCCCCCAGTCTAGCTCCCTTTCAGTTCGCTTACGGTGAGCAGCCCGCAGCGACGCTACGTGCCGTCGTGTTGGCGTTCGAAACGCTGGACCCGTTTACTGACGGGTCGGGTTCGGCACCGAAACCTCAATACGCGTGCCCCGTCCGGGGGCAGAGCAAATCTCGCAGACGGCGCCGACCAGTCGAGCCCGCTCGCGTATTCCGACCAGTCCCAGGTGCTTGCCGCCCACGAGGGCAGTCAGATCGGGTACTTCGAACCCTTTGCCATCGTCGGAGACCGTCAGAATCGTTCTGTTCCGCCGATGAGCGACGAGAACGTTCACCTGAGAAGCACCCGAGTGGCGCTCGGCATTTCGCAGGGCCTCCTGAGCCACGCGAAAGAGGGCGAGTTCCACACCTGCGTCCAGCCGGCGTCCCTTTCCCTCGACAGCCAGATGGCAACTGATTGCGGTGCGCGCTTCCATCTCCATTACCAGTTGCCGCAACGCCGGGACTAGCCCGAGGTCTTCGAGGATGAGCGGACGCAGGTCCCGACTGAAGTGGCGGAACTCGTCACCGAGCGCCTCTGCGCCGCGTCTCGCGTCCGCTAGTGTCGCCGCGAGGGCCTCGCTGTCGCCCTTTCTGGCGGCGTCGGAGACGATGTCTAGCTGGCGGCAGATGAGGATCGCGGCCTGCAAGCTCACGTCGTGCAGCTCATGCGCGATGCGCTGGCGTTCCTCCTCCTGTGCGCGGACGATTTCATGAGCGTAATCCTGAAACCCTCGCCGCTCCGACACGTCGCGCAGGAGCACCTGGATCAGGACAGTCCCGTCAGCGGTTGGCACCCGCGTACAGACCGGCTGCAGCCATGCCTTGCTGCCGTCCGCTTTCTGCAGGCTAATGTCCGGCGCGGTAATCGATGCTGTCACCGCGTCGCTGGTGTCCACACCCGGCACCTGTATGCCGAGCAGGTCTACGATCGAGGCCCCGTGGAGGCCGAGCAACTCCTCGCGGGAATAGCCGCTGTTCCTGCAGAACGCTGCGTTGCAGTCCACGATGACGGGCTCTGGCTCCTTGTCATCGAGGAGGACCAGGCCATCTGGAGAGCTCTCAAAGAGCTGCCGCCATCGTGCCTCGCTCTCGCGCAGCGCCTGCTCTAACTTCTTCTGGTCCGTGATGTCCATTGCGACTGCGCCAACCAGCCGGCCCCCGTCCGATCCGCGCATCGGGAACTTTGCCGTAAGGAAAGAGCGGATGACATGACCGACTGGGAAATCCTCCTCGACTCGAACCTGCTCGCCGAGTTCGAGGACAAGATAGTCAATCTCACTGAGGCGGGCTGCCTCTTGCGGCGACCAGATTTCCGCATCTGTCTTGCCAATCCAACCCTGGGCATCGTGAGTCTCTCGAAACTGTCTGTTCAGGTAGACCAGCCGCGAAGCGGCGTCCTTCACAAAGCACAGCGCCGGGACGCGGTCCATGAACTCCGCAAAGCGTTCTTCGCTCTCACGCAGAGCCTGCTCGGCCGCTTTCCGCTCGGTGACGTCGCGCGCCGCCCCATAAACGAGATCCCCTTCGAGCGAGGAATGCCATTCTAGCCAGCGGTAGGATCCGTCGGCATGACGAAACCGATTGACGTAGTTATCCCGATCTCCCCGCGAAATCCGGGAGTAGAGTCCCGGGACGTGGTGTAGGAGAGGTCGGTCGGAGGGATGGGAGTCGGGCGCCGGAGGCGCGATGACGACCGGACCGACGACATGCGCGATCTAGCCGGCAAGAGAGCGAAAAAAGGCCATGGTGTCATCGTGGTGTTGCAAACCAGCCACACTCCAAGGAGCTGACACCATGGCCAATCTCACGATGGATATACTCGACGTCGTCCGCAAGCGCTTCGGCGAGGACAAGACCGATTTTCTTCAGGACGCC
>DATCGT010000197.1:0-3942 GCA_036508775.1 Tepidiformaceae bacterium
ATGGCATGGAAGAACTTCGGCGACGATTCGCTGGAACCCGATCTGGTGGAGTCCGAAGAAGCTTAGAAGCCCAAGAGTCGCTCACCCCGCCTCTTTCTCTGTGAGGGCCTCCGCCCGGAGGCCCTCTCTCTTCGCCATCAACGGAGCGCGGTTGTCCTTTCCATCACATTGGCTAGCATCGAGGACCTGAGGTTCACTTGATGGCTGTTCGGAGACTGCTCACTATCGTTGCCGTTCTCGCGGGGCTGGCGGCCTGGCAACTGCCGCGTGCGGCGGGAAGTCATCACCCGGCTCGTCTGCCCCCGGTGCAACGCCGACCGCGGTGAGCTCGGTCACCATCCCGGACGGCGCGACGGTCATCGACCAGCAGGACCTCACCTTCAAACCGTCAACGGTCACAGTGAAGGCCGGCGGACAGGTCTACTTCAAGAACAGCGAAGCGACCTTCCACACGGTCACGGTCCAGGGGAAGAACATCTCCGGGATCATGAAGCGAAACAGCGTCGTTGTCTGGACAGCCCCGGCTCCGGGGACCTACAAGGTGGGCTGTGATTACCACCCCCAGATGCACGCCACCATCACTGTGACCCCCTGACCTCCGCGTAGAGGTCCAGCGTCCGCTCGGCCGTCAGCCGCCACGTGAACATCGCCCGGGCGCGCTCCACACCGGCCCTGCCCAGCCGATCGCGCAGATGCTCGTCCCCGAAAAGTCGCTCGATGGCGCCGGCCAGGGCCTCCGGATCGCCGGGCGGGACGAGCAGACCGCTCACCCCATCCGCGACCACCTCCGGGAGTGCGCCGCCGGTCGTAGCCACCACCGGGGCACCGCATGCCTGGGCCTCCGCGGCCGGCAACCCGAACCCTTCGTAAAGCGACGGCGAGACGAAGATACTGGCGCGGTTGTATTCGCATGCCAGCTCTTCGGCGGACAGTCGCCCGGTGAGCGCCACGCGGTCGCCCATCCCGAGCTCTGCCGCGCGTTCCCGGACGACGTGAGCTTCCGGACGGTCGACGACGACTAGCCGCCAGTCGCGTTCGGCCAGCAGTGCCAGTGCCTCAACGAGGTACCGCGCGCCCTTGTTCGTGTCGTCGCTGTTGCCGACGAAGAGAATCCGCCCCGGCTCTCGTGCCATCCCTAGCGGCCGGAACTGCTCGATGTCGACGCCATCGTTAATGGCTACCACCTGGCCGTCCGCGAGCCCGAACGCCCCTCGAACCGCCCGCGCACTCGCTTCGCTGCCGGTGATGACCCTGTCGAGACCGTGTGCGACGAGGTGTTGCATGTGGAACGGGTAGAACAGCACGCGCCCCACCTTCGCCCGGAGGCCCGCCGCCTGACGGACCGCGTTAGCACGGTCGATGCTGAGCGGATGATGGATGTTCGCAACCACCGTCACGCCCAGCAGCTTCGCCAGCAGGTCGCCGTAGCCCAGCGACTGGTTGTCGTGCACGACATCGAAAGGCTTCTGCGCGTGCAGTCTCGTCAGCACTTCGAAAGCACGTAGTGAAAACGCGGCCATCACCGAGAACATGCCGGCGCGTGAGGAAGCCAGCTCGTAGAAGTTCAATGGCTGGAAGAAGTCCGCCGCCGGCCGCTTCCAGAAGTCGCCGCCCTGTTCCATGAAGCGGAACACCGACCATCCCTCGACCCGGTGCTGGATCACCCCCGGGTCCAGCACCGGGTACGGCGGTCCGACGATTGCGTGGACCTCGTGGCCTATCGCTACGTACTCGCGGCTGAGTGCGGCAAGGTAGACCCCCTGTCCGCCGGAGAACATGTTGCCCTGGTGGAGGAGGAAGCAGATCCGCATCGTCAGGCCGCGCGCGCGTAGATCACGAGGCTCTTGCCGAACGATCGCGCGAAGACACGTTCGAGCCGGTCGAACCAGCGCGTCCCACCAAGTCGAGAGGTGAGAAGCTTCCGCCACATGCGGGCAGGGAAAGGCGGCGGGTCTCCTCCGCCGCAGACTGCACCGAGCAGCCAGTAGACCGATTCAAAGGCATGTCGATACCGCACCGCGTAGGGCTGCCAGCCGGTCGCCCGGAGCTTCGCCAGCAGCTCCGGGCGCTGGTAGATGCGGAGGTGTCCGCCCGGTGTCTGACTCACCCGCGGTGACAGGCGCCACATCAACCGTTCCGTCCGGGAGGCCGGGACCGAAATACCCACGCTTCCTCCGGGGCGGACAACGCGTCGCAGTTCCCGCAGGACTCTCTCGTCGTCCGGCACGTGCTCCAGCGTCTCGGAACAGATCACGGCGTCGAAGGTCGCAGTGCCGAACGGCAGGCTGGCGCCACTCGCCTGGACCCACCCAACGCGCGATGCGTCCCCCGGGCTCTCGTGGACGAAGAAGCGGCCGAGTGCGAGATCTTTGCGGTTGATGTCGCACCCAACCGTTGCGATCGGTGAACGGGCCGCGGCAAGTTCGTGCCGCCCCGCGCCGCAGCCAACGTCGAGCAAACGCGCGCACTCTGTTGGGCCCGGCAGGCCGAGCAACGAGAGGTCTACGCTGAATACCCGCTCAAGGCGGGGGTTGTCGAGAGGTCGCGTCAGCCGGGCGGTGGGGCCGGGCACGTTTCTCAAGGCTTTCGCCCGTAGAGGACGAAGTCCTTGGGCAAAACCCGATCGAGCACCCATTCAACCGTTTCGCTCGCGGGGTTCCGCGTCCTCAGGTGCCACCCGATGAAGTCCCAGAATTTCCGGGTCAGGAAGAAGCGGGGCCGGTCCTTGCCGAAGGTGCACCGGATGGACCAGTAGATGCTCTGGTAGCCGTGCCTGCCTCGCTGTGCCCCCATGCGGAACCCCGCCGCCTCGAGGCGCCTGCGGAGCACCCCGTCCCGGTAGATGCGGACATGCCCTCCCGGTGAGTGCCAGTAATCGCGGCTCAACCACCAGAGGAACCGCTCCGCCCGGTGATGCGGACACGAGATCGAGACCTGGCCGCCCGGCCTGAGGATCCGGAACAGTTCGCGCATCGCCCGTTCGTCGTCGAGGACGTGCTCCAGGACCTCCGTCGCGATGATCTTGTCGAAAGCCCCGTCGCGGAACGGGAGCCACTCGGCATCCCCCCGCGCGAAGGTCGCGGTGCCCGGTAGCCGTCCGCTTTCGTGGTCGCCTTTGTAGAAGAACCGGGCTCGCCGGAGTTCCTCGTCATCGATATCCACGGCGACCACCCGGCAGTTCCAGGTTGTCGCTTCGATCGTGTGGCGGCCGCTGCCACAACCCAGGTCGAGCACGCGCTCGCCCTCTCGGACCTGGAACAGATTCCAGAAATCGACGTTGACCACGTTTGCCGGCACGCGAGGTAGCGTACAGCCCATCTTCTCCCCGCTCGAATCTTGGGGAGTCGCAGGCGCAACTCCCCACCGGGTCCGCAGCGGCCGGTCTTGGTACGCTTCGCGCATGGAACTGACCGCCGCCCAGGTTGTCGGGGTGCTCGACCGGGTCGGAATCGTCGCCTTCGCGTTTTCGGGCGTCGAAGTGGGATTCCGGCGCCACCTTGATGTCTTTGGACTCCTCGTCATGGGAGTCGTGACGGCCACGGGAGGCGGGGTCCTGCGCGATCTCACCCTGGCGCACGTTCCCTACGTCCTGGTTCGCGAGGACTACCTTCTCTGGGCGCTCTTCTCGTCGTTTGTCGCGATTGTGTTGGTCGTCCGCAGCCATCGCATCCCGCCGGTGATCGTGGCCGTCGCCGATTCGGCTGGCCTCGGCGCGTTTGCCGTCGCCGGGGCTCTGGCCGGCATCTCCGCCCATCTGGCACTTCCCGCGGTGGTGATCCTCGCGATGCTCACGGCGACTGGCGGCGGTGTCATCCGCGACCTCCTCGCCGACCGCGTGCCGCTCGTCCTCCGCGCGGAGATCAACGCTACGGCAGCGGGAGTGGGCGGTGCCGTCGTCTGGCTCTTCGACCCGGTATCGACCGGTGGCGCGGCGGCGCTGGG
>DATCGT010000198.1:0-5744 GCA_036508775.1 Tepidiformaceae bacterium
TGACTCATCCTGCCTGCGCTGGCCGCCTGCACGGACCCCGGCCCTCCTGACGACCGCCTGACGCCGGGTGCCGAGGAAGACGGCTGCCGCAGGGCGAACGCCAGCACCCGGCAGCACGACGACGGGTGGAACGGCGGTCGCGCCCACGCCCGACTTCCGCGGAGTGACGGCCAACATCGGCGGAGCAATGATCCTCGCCACGACATCGAGCCCTCTCGACTCGGGGCTACTCGACGTTCTCGCCCCCCTCTTCACCAAGCTGACCGGTACTGAGGTGCAGGTCATCGGTGTCGGCACCGCCCAAGCGCTGGCGATGGCTTCGAAAGGGACCGCCGACGCCCTCCTCGTTGACTCTCCTTCTGACGAGAAGCAACTCGTCGCCAGCGGCGACCTTGTGAACGGCCAGCTTGTGATGCACAACGATTTCATCATCGTCGGCCCGGCCGCCGACCCTGCGAAGATCAAGGGGCAACGCGACCTCGTCGCGATAATGAAGGCCATCGCCGCCACGGGGCCGTTCGTTTCCCGGGGAGATGACTCCGCCACCAACCGCACCGAACTCACGCTCTGGCAGGCGGCGGGGATTGACCCGAAGACCGTTCATGGACGCTCCGAGACCGGCCAGGCAGGCGGAGCGACACTGGTGTCTGCCGACCAGAAGGGCGCCTATACGATTACCGACCGCGCGACCTACCTCGCGCTGAAGAAGAGTGTGAAGCTCGACGTGCTGTTCGAGAACGACCCGTCCCTGCTCAGCATCTACCATGTGTATTCCGTGAGCCCCGACAAACATCCCGGTGCGAAGAAGGCCCAGGCCGATGCGTGGGTGAGCTTTATGACCGCTCCCGCCACCCAACAGCTCATTGCCGAATTCAAGAAAACGGACGCCGGTCAGGCGCTCTATACCCCCGACGCGGGCAAGCTCGAGAACTCGATCGGCAGGTAGTCCGCGGCCAACTTCCACCTCCATCGGACCGCCTTCATGGCGCCCCAAAATGGTCGTTGACATCTCCTTAACCCGGGCGTAGCGTCAGTCGCATGGATGCGATCCTGGGCATCCGCACTACTCGACGACGACGCCATAGAGCGTCGTCGTTTGCATTTTGAGGAGGCTGTAGCAGTCATGCATTCGAGCTTCATCAGCAAGGTAGAAAAGGCCCGGGCTTACGCCGGCGAACGGTTCCGGATGCAGATCGATGACCTGCACGTGGCGTTCCACGGCGAGAACAGCGACCACGAAGTCACCATCCACGAGGGCAAGTGGGCGTGCAGCTGCGACTTCTTCGACACGTGGGACGTTTGCAGTCACACGATGGCGCTTGAACGAGTGCTCACTGGCATGGTGCCGCAGCAGGAAAACCCCGCGCTGGCCGCCGCTTCCTAGCCAGCCACCGCGCGTTCAACTGGTGGCCGCGATGTCGTTCGCGGCTATCGGTTGCCGATTAACGCCTCGAAGCGCCTCGGCTTGGCCTTGCTGCCCCCGCAGAGGAGTTCGATCCAGCGGCGTGTGTAGGCAAGATCGAAGGTCGCACCCTGGCTGTCCATGATGTCTTCGACGTCGACCCAATCGCGGTCCCGATCAGCCAGCACCTTCAACACGACGAGATCTTCGGCTGAAAGAACGCCAATGGGCTCCCCATCGAACGTCACCTGCCGCACCCGGGTACGGCAGGACTCGTGGAACGGGTCGTAAGAGAAGTACAGGTCGATCTCCGTGCCGTCCCAATCGATCCGGAGCTGGCCATCTCGCTCTATTACTGCCAGAGCACGCCCGAGGTGGATGCCTTCAATCAGGCCGACGAGCGATTGGAGGACGTCCCATGCCCTGTCCTCAGGGACGAACAGATTCGCATCGATATCCCACGAACCTCGAGGCGTCCCAAAGAATTCCAGCGAGATCGCACCGCCAAACGCGAAAGGGATGTCCGCAGCTCGGAAGGCGCGAGCGACCGCCACAATCTTGTCGCGCGGAAGGCTCTCCGCTTCAACGAATGGTTCGAGATCGTCGTCGTCCCACATACGCCAATCATAGCCTGACTGCCCGGGTCTCGCCGGATGCGCTATCGCTCTGGACGGCGCTGCGGCTCGTAGACGCGACGCATGGAGGACTGGGCGTCACCAAGCCCCAGCCAGCTGGTGCCGGCCTTCAGTTCCCAGAAGC
Organism: Tepidiformaceae bacterium; assembly: GCA_036508775.1. GTDB lineage: Bacteria > Chloroflexota > Dehalococcoidia > Tepidiformales > Tepidiformaceae > JBGPOS01. Next base: position 2,162 of record DATCGT010000198.1, read on the forward strand.
CACAACCGGTCTCCGTGTCGTCGAGGAATGGTCCCACACAGAGCATCCCGTCCCGGATCACGTGCTGGCAGAGGTTAACCACCCCCCCGATCTGCTTCGAGTCGAGGGTCATCCTGAGGAATTCGCAGCGGGCTGCATAGCGTGGGGCGACTGCGTCGGTCATGCAGCCGTTATCGTACGGCGTTCTTCGACATTGGTCGCTCTGGCGAAGGGCTCGTCATTCGTGACAGATTTCACGTGGATTTCACAGCAAGCGTCACTTCGGCGTGAACGTGCGCGTCTATACTGAACCAAAAGTGCGGAGCCGTTTGGGATGCGAACAGTCTTCCTTGTGACGCGGCACCCGGACGTCTCGCGGCTCGGCCCGGCGCTTGAGCGGGCTGGCTTCTCCGCACCTTCTATCTCCCCCGACAAGCTCGCCACGGACGATGTCGTCCCTCGCGCTGACGCGATGGTCCTCGACTTTCGAGACGTCCCTGCGGCAGCGTTTACCGTCCTGAGCAGCGGCTATGCGGATGCTACGATCGCCATCCTCGCCCTCGTCCCCGAAGACCAGATCGAACGAATCACCACTGACCTTCCTATCGACGACTTCCTGATGCTGCCCGCGAGCGCGACCGAACTGGCCCGGCGCATCGAACGCGCGCTCTGGAGAAGGCACGGGATCGACAGCGAGAACTTCGTCCGCTGCGGCGCTCTGTCGCTCGACCTGAGCAACTACCGGGTGACGATCGATGACGTCCCCCTGGTGCTGACTTTCAAGGAGTACGAGCTCCTCCGCTTCCTCGCGATGAACGCGGGGCGGGTCTTCACGCGTGAACAGCTCCTCAATCGCGTCTGGGGCTACGACTACTTCGGCGGCGCCCGGACGGTCGATGTCCACATCCGCCGCATCCGCTCAAAGATCGAGATCGCGGACCACGCGTTTATTGAGACCGTCCGGAACGTCGGTTATCGCCTCGTGCCCGATGCCCGCAAGGCCGAAGTGGGCGAATAGTTAGTCCCGGGTGACAACAGCCCGTTTGGGTTCCAGGTGGGCAGTGCCACGCTGGCGCCATGACCACCCTCGCAGACATCCGGGCACGCCTCCGCAAAGACCTCCATGACACCGAAACCGGTTCCTATCGCTAGGCGGACTCCCAGCTCGATCGACACATCGGCCGCGCCCTCGCGGAGTTAAGCCTCGCCATTCCCCAGGAAAAGACCGCTTCGCTCTCGACGACTCCGGGGAGCCGGGATCTCGCACTCAGTTCGCTGGCCGGCCTGCTCCAGGTCGAGACTGTGGAGTTCCCGGCCGGGAACTTCCCTCCGGTATACGTCAACTTCTCCCGCTGGGCCGACACGCTCACGCTGATCGTCGATACACCTCCTTGCGGCGAGGCCGCGGTGGTCGCGTATACCGCATGCCAAACGCTCGACGACACGGGGACGTCACTCCCAGCCGTGATCGAGGACCTGCTCTGCACGGGGGCAGCAGCCTACGCTGCCCTCGAACAGGGCCTCTTCACGGTTGACCGACTCAACACGGGCGGCCAGGGTCGCACAGGACTACGAGACGTGGGGCCGTGCACGGCTCACAGCGTTCACGCAGCTCCTCTTCCAGTACGGCCGCGCGCGTCGCCTGCGTGGGCGACGGCTCTATCGCGGAGGCTGACGGCTGGCTCCATCAGCCTCATAGCTGATAGGGTAAGGCCAGAATGCCGGAGCCACGCTGCCACTACTGCGATTCGCCCGCACGCGCTGAATGTCCGACCTGTGGCCGGCTCTACTGCGAGGATCACGGCGACGACGTCTGCCTGCGGTGCATGGCCCCCGAATCGGCGACACCGGCCGCATGGGCGTATCGCGGCTCGCTGGTCGCGCTTGCCGTAGCTTCACTGGTGGTTCTCTTCCTGGTCATCCGACCGCCCGCCTCCTCCAACGGAGGGGATACAGTCAAGACCGTGGCGACAACGGCACCGATCATCGGGGCAACCGCGACTGCCACACCTCGCGGCGCCGCACCGACGCCGACGCGAGCCACGACGCCGTCGGGTACGCCGGGCGCGACGGTAGCTCCCTCGGGCAGTGCCGGGAGCCCGACCCCCGCAGCAGCGCAGGGCCTCACCACCTACACGGTAAAATCCGGTGATACCCTCGGGGCGATCGCCGGGCAGTTCAACACCACAGTGGCCGCGATCGTGGCCGCCAACCCCGGGCTATCCGCAGACTCACTCCAGATCGGCGTCGTCCTCAAGATCCCTCAATGAACTGGCAGGACGACCCCCAACTCCTCGATGAAATGGCGCTGCAGAGCGTGCGCGGAGGCCTCGTGCGGAGCGCCATCATCTGGACTCCACCGTTCGTCGCCTCGGCAGCCGGGTTCGTTTTCTTTCTCTGGGACCTTATCACTGCCGGCGGGCGCGGCGGGGTGCTGCTGGTTGGATTCCTCGCCGTCCTGACCGTCCTGTTCGGCTACCAGTCGATCCAGTCCTTCCTGGATCTCCGCGGAGAACCCCTGGAAACCGAGGCTGTCGTAACAAGGCGCTGGCACCGCAACGATTCGATCATCGTCCGCACGCATTACGTGAGACTGGGATCGCGGCTCATTCTCCGTGGTGGCGCCGTCGCGCTTCATGACATCCGCGAAGGGCAACGAGTTGCCGTCCGCTACTTCCCCCACTCGGCGGTGATCATCACCATCAAACCAGTCGCCCCACCGACAGGCGGGCCACCTTCTCTGCCCCTGGTGTAGAATCGCGCCATTGTGAGCGACGAGGACGGGGCGGAGAGCGTCTACCGCACGATCCGTGAACTGGCGACCGACGACCGGCCCCGGGAGAGGCTACTCGCTCACGGTCCCGAAAACCTCAATACGGCTGACCTCGTTGCCGTGGTGGCCGGATCGGGAACGGTCGGGGAGAACGCCGTTGACCTGGCCCGCCGGCTCATGGCCGACATTGGCGGGCTCCCCGGGCTCGTTCGCGCCGATGCGACTTCACTTATGCGCGTGAAAGGGCTTGGTCCAGCGAAGACCGCGCAGTTGCTCGCGGCAATCGAGCTGGGCCGCAGCATCCACCGAATCGATCCCAGCGATCGGCCACTGCTGACCACCCCCCGAGGCGGTGTTCGCCTATATGAGCGGCCGCCTTCGCGACAAATTCAAAGAGAAGCTGCACGTGCTCTCGCTCGACACCCGCGGGCGCCTGCTCGGCGCCGCGATGGTGATTTCCGGCGGAGTCAACAGCGTCGGGGCACGCCCCGCCGAGGTCTTCCGGGAGCCCACCGTTCTCCATGCGGCCTCGGTCATCCTCGTCCACAACCACCCGTCTGGCGACCCTCACCCGAGCCCCCAGGACATTACGGTCACACGCGCTCTCGAAGCTGCGGGTCAAATGCTCCAGATCGCCCTCATGGACCACGTGATCATTGGCCAGAACACCTATCTCAACCTGAACCGCGAAGGCTACGGTTTCGGGGGAAAGTCATCAAAAGCCACCAATTCGGCCAAAAGATCACTCGCATAAACGCCTTAACACATTACGGGCAGGGGTGTAGGATGGCGCCAGCATCTTCCGGAGAAGCCGCCGTGGTCGCAGACACC
>DATCGT010000199.1:0-2985 GCA_036508775.1 Tepidiformaceae bacterium
AGAAGCTCGTCGACTGGGGATACTGCGCGGCGCAAAACGAAGCCCCGCCCGCCGATGAAGTTGCGCGACTCTACGCGAGTTTCGTTGCTGGTTATCGCGCACCGCTGCGCGAGAACTTGCTCGGGATCTTCCGGATGGAGCCAGACGACGCCTGCGACTTCTTCCACGATCGCGACCACGACGACTGACAGCGGGAAGGGACGGAACAACGGAACTTGCCTCTGCTAATCGACATGCATTGCCATACAGGCTGGGGCTCGGGCGACAGTCATACGGATCCGAACGTCCTCATCGAGCAGGCGAAAGCCTACGGGCTCAGCGGGCTGTGCATCACCGAGCACAATCAAACCTGGGAACAGAAGCGGATTGAACGCCTGGCGGACAAGCACAGTTTCCTCCTCCTCGGAGGCATGGAAGTCGACACGACCGACTTTGGACACGTCCTTGTTTTTGGCGTTCGAGAACCGCGAAGGTTCCAGCGCTTTCCGACGGCCGCTGAATTGCGTGTCATTGTCGATAAGGCCGGCGGGGCGATGGTCGTCGCGCATCCCTTTCGGAAGCGCGAGAAGCCCTCAACCACCGACTTCACGCACGGCCGCTCGCTCGAGATGTTCGAACAAGCACTGGACATGGCGGTCTTTGACATTGTCGACGCGGTCGAAGTCCACAACGGCCTGGCGGGGGATGTCGAGAAATCCTTTGCCGATGCGGTTGCGTCGGCTCGCGAGCTGCCAACAACCGGCGGCAGCGACACCCATCGCCATCCGGAGGTCGGGGCAACGTTCACCGTTTTCCCGGATGGCATCGAGACGGAGCGAGACCTGATCGACGCCATTAAGGCCGGCGAGATGCACGGTGGCGACTGGAAGCGCGAGAGTATCCCCGACAGCCGGCACGACAACATCTTGAGGTGGGGGCATCCCGCACTCACAGGAAGGGACGACAAATGAGCATCGCATCGAAGGGCCTGGACCAGATCACGGTCGAGGACATCGCCGGCCTCGTTGGCGCAGCAGCCGACCCGCAGCACGTCGCGACCCTCGAGAAGTGGTCGAGGGCGGAAGCTGTCGCGGCCGCCGCCTCCCTGGCGAATGCGGCAGGGGGTCTGGTGATCGTCGGGGCTACAGCTTCCGGGATTGTCGGCGCGGCAGTGACCGAAGCCGATCTCCTCTCGGCGGCAGGCGATCTTGGGCCTACGGGCCGATATCTCGCTCATGCGCGTGTCGTCGACGCCGGCGGCAAGAAGGTCGGCGTGCTGGCCGTCTCCGCCTCCGCGGCTCCGCCAGTCCTGGTGGAGACGACCGGGGCCATTTACGGGCGGTCCGACGCCGGCCTCTCCCCGGTTCTCACGCGTGCCGCGCTTGACGAACTGCTCCAGAAAGAACAACTCCTCCGCCAGCGGGCCGAGCACAACATCGAAGGTATGCTCGACCGCGTTGCGTTTGGGCACTTCAACTACATGACGGTCGCCGTAGTCGTTTCACCGCGCACCAACACTGACCAGGCGTATCGATGGGCTTCGGACAACCAGGCAGCCATTCTCGGGCTGGAGTTCGCGAAGTCGTGCGGGCTCACCGCGACCGACGTGTCGGTGCGCGCTGGCGAAATCGAGATTGCGCTCTCCGCTAATGACAGCACCGGGTTTGTCCGCGTGGCGAGGAATGGTTGCGTCGCGGTCGGTGAGCGCCTCCACCGTCCTGCTCAGGATCGCTACCTCGCCCCGGCTGCCCTGGCGAAGCGCCTGGCGGATATGGTCGCCACCGCGACCGCGCCGTTCCAGGCGATCCACGCGGGAGCAGTGACCGGTGCACTCTTCCTCGAGGGCGTCCGCGACCTCACGCTGCCGGTCGATGGTGGCGCAACTGCACCCGTGGGCAACGACCTCGTCCGCGAGTTCCTGCCGGTGCGCTACCTTGATGCTGCAGAAGAGCGCGAAGCCCTGCGGGTGGACGTGATGAAGGCGGCTGGCGGCGTGTTCGCCGCCGACCTGGTCACCGGGAGGGGTGAGGCAAAGGCTGCTCCGGCGCGTCCCGCCAGTCTCGCTCCGAAGGCCTGGCACGGAATGACGAGACGCACAGAGCGAAGGGTGGCCGGGTTGCGCGGTCACGGTAGTGGGCGCTAAGAGTTGCGATGAAGGGCGGCGCCGGGAATCCCCGGCCCGCCTGTTCCACTGCTGACGAATCCTGCAGGCTGTTGCGCTGAGAGTCGTCGCGCTCGCGCCTCGCGGTGCGAGCCGCATGGGCCTTCTTAGAAGACGTTCTTCTTTGGGTCAGCCGGTTCTGTTGGAGCCGGTGCGGCGGGAGCCAGGGGGGCTTCAACTGGCAGCGTGGCCGCGGGCGCTACAGGCCTGTCATCGTCCTTGACGGCCTTGCGGAATTCTTTGATCGAACCGCCGACTTCGCGGCCGAGCTTGCTGATCCGCCCGGCTCCGAAGAGGAGCAGGACAATCAGGGCGATGATGATCAGTTCAGGGGCTCCGAGCGAGCCAAGCATAGACATACCTCAGCGGGTCCAGTCCGGATCCACGTATCTCTATGCTACAGGATAGGCGTGTGGCAGGGCCGTCGGGCTAGTTCAGACGCTCGACGAAGATGTCCATCACTCCGCCGCAGATCTTGTCATCACCGTCGGTTGGCTCGGTGAGGTCGACGGTAACGATGCGTGCCTTGCCGTCCTGCATCACGGTCATGGCTTCCTGCCAGACCTCGGCTTCTCCGCAGCCGCCACCGATGGTGCCGAGGAAACTGCCGTCGTTCCGGACGACCATCTTGGCTCCCGTCTTCCGAGGAGTGGAGCCTCGGGTTCTTGCCACGGTGGCCAGCACGACAGCCTCACCCTGTTCAAGCGCGGCAGCGATTTCCCGGTAGATCTCATCTTGCATTCGATGATCCTCGCAGGCTCTGATGACGCCCGCAAGATCATCACCTTGCCAGAGTCAGCGCCAGCGAGGATAGCTTCCGAAGACCTTCACCTCGGCGCACAGCG
>DATCGT010000200.1:0-3075 GCA_036508775.1 Tepidiformaceae bacterium
CGCAGTCGCTCGTGGAATACGTGCGATTGGCAGCGCTATGCGGGTTGTTAAGGTGCGAGATCGCCGAGGACCCGAAAGGGAACCGGCGCCGGCGCTCGATGCGGCGGATGCCGCGGGAGCTCGCGTCGGGAAGCTCCGAGAGGTGGAGGCGACCGGTCTCTACCGGGGTATGCATTCCGGGTTCTGGGCCGGCCGCCGAAGATCACGATAGGTCGATGGATCGGCCGAGTCAATGCATTCTGCGTACCGTCGTGCGTACCATCGAACAAGAACCTCCGGGGAGGTGTTGTGTCAAACAGGGTGCGACAAGGTGGCTTGGTCGGCTGTCATGTCAGGCGCTGAGCGCTCGTTCGTGCGTCGATTAGCGAGCATGGACATGCTGGCCATGTCAAACTCATTTGGAGGAAGCCCAAACTCCTGACGGATGACCTCTTGGCCTGGTGGGGGATTCGAGGACCGTGCCTGACGCATCAGCGCAACGTACGAGCCGCGAGCAAGACGCTTTTCGCCTGTTGGTGTTGATCGACGCAGGCGGTGGTCCGGTCGACGATCTCGCTCCCCCAGCCGCGTTGGCGATGGTCAAGAGCCAGATGCGGCTCCAGGCGCTTGATTTCTGGCTGAGGAATCCCGACTACCTCGCGAACGAGTTCCTCAACGAGTTCGAGTCAGGGAGCCGGGGCATCGAAGCAGTTGCCGTGGCACGGTCCATCATCGACTCCGCCGAACCTGAGCTGCGCCGCTACCCGATGGTCCGGTACCGCTTTGGCGCCTACGAGCCGCTCGATGACGCTCTCGCCATCCTCAAGTTGCACGCGTACATCGCTATTCGGCGCAAGGCAATCGGATCACGGGTGGGGCAACACCGGTACTACCTTCTCCGGCCGGGCGGGGAAGCGCTTAGTGCAATCCTGGCTGAGGCACCTGATCTGGTGTGGTACGCGGATCGAGCCCGGCTGGTCATGGATTTGGCGGGCACGACCGGCGGCAAGGCCCTCAAGGATCGACAATACCTGGACCCGACATACAAAGGGACGCCTCTCAGTTCCAGGATCCTGCCAATCACCGAACTGGTCAGAGCGCGGCTCGAGGGGATGCCAAATGGCTGATTGGATAGATGCGATTGCGCAACGCGCAAATATCGATCGCGATGTCGTCGAGCGAGTCCATGCCAGATACTCGATCGTTCCGTCGCCGGCGTTGCCAACCCCAACCAGGGTCACCCTGTCTCGCGTCGCGTTCTCGGGCGTCAAGCGATTGGCTGGCGGGGACACGCCGTTCGCGTTTGACTGGCCACTGGAGACGGGGATCTGGGCTGCCATTACGGACGACGCGAATCTCCGTGGCAAGAGCACGATCATTGAGGTCATTCGGTGGGCGCTCCGCGGCCGCCACGATCTCCAGCCCGACGTGCGGTCTTGGTTGCGGACGGTCGAACTCGACCTGGCTGTCAGCGCCTCCGATTACGTGATCCGCATCGACACCGATGGGCAGAGCACTGCGGGTTCTATTGCCACCAACGAGGGAACGAGGATCGCCGCGTTCGCCTCTGACGCCGAGTTCGAGGCGGCGGCCGAGGACTTTCTTATGCCCAAGCTCGGCTTGCAGCGGCTCGCCTACTACCAGCAGGCCGCGGGGGGCGAGCCCGGCGCGCGCGGTACGCAGGGCTGGGTTGCGTTGGCAGACGGCCTCCACATCCATAGCACGGACGCGCTACTGGGCGATGTCCTCATGTCGGGTCTCCCTGGTCGTCTGCTTCAGGTGTATCTCGGTATCCCGTGGGCATCGACACTAGCCGCCGCGAAGGCCGCACAGAGTGAGTTAAGGGCCCTTGGGAGGGCTCGACCTGAACCTGGCGCTCGTGGCGCTGCGCCGGTCACAACTGCCATGCGGCGTGACCTTGATGGGCGACTGCAGGACCTGCGGCGGCGGCTGTTGGCAATGCCAGATCCGGCGGATCGCGTGACGTTGCGCGCTGCTGCGCTGAACGCCCTCGCAACCGTGGACCGGACCTGGTTGGCGGCGCAACAACTCGTCAACGCGGTTATTTCCGAGTTCGATGCGGTGAGTGAGTCGGTTCTCGATCAGGAGCGCAAGCTCCTCGACATGACCGAGACCGGCGAGTTGAAGCGCTTCTTCAATGGCCTCGAGCCCAAGATCTGCCCCCGGTGCGATGTCCCGGTTGGAAGGGATCGGAGAGTTCGAGAAGCGCGGGAAGGTAGCTGCTCGCTGTGCGGCGAAGGCGTTTCACGCGAGGATGATGCCACCAGCCTCGCCCAGGTAGGGAGAGACCTGACGAACCTCCGTGAGGCACAGTCCGAGGTGCAGGATCGGCTTGGGCTCGCGGTGGCTGCTCTCGAACGCGCTAGCGCCCAGAGGGCGTCCGCCCAAACCGCCGCGGAAGCGGCGACAGGAGCAGTTGACGATGCCTCTAGACGCGAGGTCGAGTTTCAGATCGCACGTCTCGAAGGACAGCTTGAAGGGCTCCTGGGTGCAACGGGCCAGATAGAAGGCAATCCTCCCGGCGATCCCGAGCCGCTGGTCATCAATGAAACCGTTCGCGAACTTGAGCATCGGATCAGCGAGGGACAAACTGGACTCTTCGCCGCCCTCGACGCCACCGTTGCCCGCAACGGGAGAATGTTCGGGATCGAAAACCTGGAAGCTGCCACGCTCGACCGCGCCGGCCATCTGCGACTGACCAAGGGTGGGGCTCGCGTTTCGTACAGCTCGCTTACGGGCGGTGAGAAGTTGCGGATGAAGATCGCTGTGGTCGTTGCGCTCGTGAGTGTCGGCCGCGACCTAGGCGTTGGCCGCTATCCGGGACTCTTGCTCATTGACGCCCCTGGCGGACATGAAACGAGTGACGCTGATCTCCGCGCAATCTTCCGAGGGCTCCATACTCTCGCTGACGAAATACCGACCATGCAGGTGATCATTGCAACTGCACGCGGGACGGTGGCACGCGAGTTCGTCGCCGGCGATCATCTACGAGAGCCAAACGCCACGGGGTACCTATGGTGACGGTCACAGCGATCCTCGATAGCTGGACATCTCCGACCTCACCGGACCTCCAGG
>DATCGT010000201.1:0-2563 GCA_036508775.1 Tepidiformaceae bacterium
CGTTGTTCTGGACATACAGGTGGGCGAACTCCTCGTCGCGGAAGAGGACCCCGCGCAGCCCGGCCAGGAAGGCGTAGAAGCTCTCCTTGCCTACCGCCTCCAGGTACTGGTTGTCCGCCTCGAAGAGGCCCCGTTGCTCCCCGCGTTTTCCGAGCACTGCCTCGCCTCAATCATTTGATCATCCGCATTATCACCTATGCTGATCTTCAAACCCAGCGGCTTTTCGGCCGGACCTCTAGACTGGCTCTGCCCGGGGAGAGTCCTGCTAGTCCGGGGGACGCTTGGCCGCACGACGAATCGAAAATGCGGCAGCTTCAACGCGCCGGCTGATTCCCAGCTTCCCGAGAATGTCGCTGACATGATGCTTCACTGTCTTTTCGGAAAGGAACATCTGCTCACCGATCTCCCGGTTGGTCAGGCCATCGGCGATCAGGTTGAGAATCTTCAGCTCGCGTTCGCTGAGCTGCTGAGCGATTCGATCCTCTTCCGAGACGACATTTCCCTTGCGAATCTGATCGATCACCGCGGCGGCGCTGACTGGATCCAGCGTCTTGCCACCCCTCCCGACGATTCGCATCGCTTCGACCAGTTCGGGAGTCTGGACCTGCTTCAGCATGAAGCCGCTCGCGCCGGCGACGATTGCAGCCATGACGGCCTGTTCGTCGGCGAACGAGGTCAACATGAGTACGTTGGTGTCCGGCAGCGCGGAGCGGATTTCGCGGCATGCTTCGATCCCGCTCATCCGGGGCATTCGAACGTCCATGACCACGAGGTCAGGCTTGAGGTTCAACGCCTCGCGAAGCGCCTCGTCGCCGTCGCGGGCTTCGCCGACGACGGTGAATTCGTCGTATCCCCGGAGAGCCGATTTCAGACCTGCTCGCACAAGGTCATGGTCATCGGCAAGAAGCACGTGGATAGTGTCAGTCATCGAACCTCCTCGGGATTACGACTCTCACGGTGGTCCCCATGCCCGGGATGCCCAGCACAGTAAGTTCCCCGGCCAATCGCTCAGCCCGCGTACGCATAGTAACGGTTCCCAATCCGGTGCGTACGTTGGCCTGGTTGAAACCGACGCCGTTGTCCTGGATTGTCATCGCCGTTGCATCGGGTGACTGGCGCAGGTCGATCGCGATCTTCGTTGCTGAGCCGTGCCGTACAGCGTTGCTCAGGGCCTCACGGGCGATATAGAGGAAGTCCTCGGTCTCGCGCGCTGAAATCTCCTGAAGCGCCGCCGCCGTGATGTTGACAACGGTATCGATACCGCTGGGGACCAGTTGACGGATAACGAAAGCGAGATCACGCGACAACTCCGGTTGAGTCGCCGGCGTGCCGACTTCCAGCATGGTTATGTAACTTCGGATGTCCGCGATCAACTCGTTGATCCGGCTTACACCGTTTAAGAGAGCCTCGCTTGCATCGTGGGGGAAATCGGCCCGCCGGGCGAGGGAATCGCACTCGAGCCCGAGCGCGTAGAGCGACTGGATCGTGCCGTCGTGGAGGTCCCGAGCGATGCGCGTCCGCTCTTCGAGCAGGGACATGCGACCGCTCCGCTCGCGAGCCAGCGCCGTCGCCACGCTGACCGCGCCCTGCAGCGCGAGCACGGCGGCAGCGAGTTCGTTCGTGTCGCTGAACGGCTCGCTCCCCTTCAGACGGGTCATGTACAGGGAACCAATGGTGCGTCCTCCGGCACGAATGGGTGCCCCGAGGAACGGTCCCATCTCCGGGTGGCCTTCCGGCCAACCGCTGTACCCGGCGTAGCCCCCGACTTCATCGAGGCGGAGTGGCTTCTCCCTCCGCCCGAGCTCCCCGAGCAACGCCCTCCCGATGGGAGGATCTCCCAACCGGCGCGCCTGGCTCTCCTCGATCCCGTTGTAGACGAAACGGGTGAGCTTGCCCTCGTCGTCGAAAGTCGAAACGGCGGCAAAATCCGCCGATGTCACCGACCGGGCTCGCATCGCCAGGTTGTGGAGAACCTCAGACAGGTCCTCGACGCTGGAGAGCATTTCACTCGTCGCCGACATCTGCGAGAGGTGCCCGGTAATGAGTCCGTGAAGGTCGTCGCTGTATTCCAGACTCGTCACGCTTACATTCTAGCGGTTTATTGGCGAAAGGCGGCCAAACGGCCCGGACTTCGATACCGGTCGACCGTCGCATCGTCGTTGGTGGCCCGGGATGCTTTAGGTATGGGGAAGGCGATTCATATCCTGACAACCGATGCCGCTCTGAAACACGCTCTCGTGTCCAGGATCGGCTCATCCAGTAGTGGCGCCGGCGTCACGCCCGGACCCGCGGGCGAGGAGCAGTACCTTGCCGGCGACCTCGTCATCGCGCCATCGGGCGACTGTCCGCCCGCGCGCTGTGAGGAACTGGCTCACGCTTCGGCGAAGGTGATCATCCTTGCGGCCCTGCCGCGCAGTGACGAGGAGCTTCGGTACACGATCGCGGGAGCCAGCGCCTACATCCCAATGACGCTCGATGGCGACCTCTTGATGAAGACGGTGAACCGTCTCAACGGCTGCTGACCAGGGCAGCCATTCGCAGGGCCAGGGCTGGTGGGCGGTAC
>DATCGT010000202.1:0-3543 GCA_036508775.1 Tepidiformaceae bacterium
CAGTGACGAGTCCATGAAGCCGCTCACCACTCGCCTCGCTTCACCACCACAGGAGGCCGCCATCGCGGAATCACTTCCACTCGCCGTTTGAACAGGCATCCACGATGACATCGCTGTTACACCACTTGACGGGACATGACCGTGGCGGGGCGGGCAGCGAGCACGGGCCACAGCGAAGGAACCGCTACAGCAGCCATCAGAGCGGCATGCTCCCACGCCGCACCTCCCTGGGTCGCCAGGACCTGCAGAGCGGCGAGACTGACGCCGACAATGGTCCCCGACCTCGACATCCGCACAGCGTGGAAGTATTCGGCGCATGCGACGGTGACTACTGCGGCAACAGCACCGACGAACGGCCATCTGCCCACGATCACGAGGAAGATGGCTACTGGCAGGGCGATCGCGGATGTCAGGAGGCGAGCCCGGAGCACTCCCTGTTTCGCCTCAGCCGGTGGTAGGCTCTGCGTGAGCGGACCCCTGGCCGCGCACCGGCACGAGCAACACGGGCCGGTCAGCTTCACGGATCACCGCATCGGCCGTAGTGCCGAGTTCGAGCTGAATTGCCCCTCCGCGACCGTGGGTCGAAACGGCGATCAGCTGGCAATCGTGCTCCCTCGCGTAGTTGAGGATCGTGCCGCTGAACCTGCCCCAGGCTATGGCCCGCTCGTCCTCCCCGACAGCGCGATCGGCGAGGTATTCCGCGGCGCGATCGGCAAGTACCGCAGTCGCTCTCGCACCTGTCGCTTCGGGTATCCCCGGCCCGACGTCCGGGTTAAGCACCGTGAGAAGGTGAACCTTCGCACCGAGCGTTCTCGCGAGTGGCCGGGCAAAGGCGAGTGCGTTTTCTGCCTCAGGCGATCCGTCGAGCGGGACGAGAATCGCATTGACTTTCGCAACGGGGCTCTCGGGAGGTATCACAACGACGGGGACACCTAGGCGGCGGATGAGGCGAACGGTGACGCTACCGTAGCCGGGAGCTGGTCCCGCCCCGCGGCCCCGGCTTGTGATGACGACCATCTCCGTCCCGGGCTCTGCTGCGACCCGCGTGATTTCGCCGGCCACGTCGCCGAATCGCAGTTCCGTGCTCACACGGAGGCCGTGGAAGTCCGGATTCGTCGCAACCCCGCTGAGATATGCCGACACCGTTTCGGTTGCCCAGTTGATCGGACTTTCCGGATCCACATCGACTGACTCCCAGAACTCGCTATCGGATGGGCAGACGCTAACCAGGTGGAGGACATGGCCCGCTGCACGGGCAAAGCCGGCCGCCCACGGGAGCGACTGTTCTGCCAGCGGCGACTCATCGAGCGGAACCACAATTCGCGCCATATCCATTGCTCCAGGGATTTCAGATTCTGCTCAGCATCGTCCAGGCGATCTGGCCGCGTCAGGTACGAACGGTCGGTCTTGTCGTGCCCCCTCGATCCCCCGGCCAGCCCGCCGAATCGAGGCGATCAGGGCGCCTGTTTGCGTTCGGCGGCAGCGACGGCGTGCTTGACCTCGGCGAAGCTATCGGGATTCACCGAGATCGAGTCGATGCCACATTCGACGAGGAAAGCCGCGAAGTCAGGATGGTCGCTGGGTGCCTGTCCGCAGATGCCCACCCGTGCGCCATTCACGTGGGCGGTGGAGATTGCCAGGCGGATCATCTCCTTCACGGCAGGCTCACGCTCGTCGAACAGCTTCCGGAGCGCCGCCGAGTCCCGATCGACGCCGAGGACGAGCTGCGTGAGATCGTTCGACCCGATGGAGAACCCATCAAACCGCCGAGCGAACTCTGCTGCCAGGACAACGTTGGAGGGCAGTTCACACATCAAATAGATCTGCAGCCCATCGCGGCCCCGCACGAGACCTTCCTCGGCCATGACGGACAGCACCCGGTCCGCCTCATCGACGGTTCGGCAGAAAGGGATCATCACGATGACGTTGTTGAGACCCATTTTCTCGCGTACCCGTCGGATCGCGGCGCATTCCAACGCGAAGTCTTGCTGATAGTCAGGGTCGTAATAGCGCGAGACGCCGCGCCATCCGAGCATGGGATTCTCTTCCTCTGGCTCGAACTGACGGCCGCCCAGCAGTTCCGCATACTCGTTTGTCTTGAAGTCGCTGGTTCGCACAATCACCGGTTTGGGGAAACGCGAGGCGGCAATCACAGCGATGGCCTGTGCCAGCCGATCGACAAAGTAATCGCTCTTTGTTGTGTAGCCCCGGGTCAGCTTTTCTATCGCGGCCGCTGTTGTGGCGTCGTGGATGGAGTCAAAGCGGACGAGCGCCATGGGATGAACCTTGATGTCGTTCGCGATGATGAATTCCATCCGCGCGAGGCCGATGCCGTCGACTGGCAGCCGCCACCAGCGAAACGCGGCCTCGGGTAGACCGATGTTCATCATGATCTCGGCGTGCGACTTTCACCGCACCGGGCTCAAGCAGGCCCAAAGGCATCAAGGGAACGCAGAAAAAGCGTTCCTGTGATGCCGTGAAGATGCGTTGCCGCAGACGCCGTACGTCGTCCTCGACGGATGCCCAGTTGATCGAGCACCAGTCGAGGTCGTCGCCCTCAGGTCCGTTCGCCACGGCAGTGCCGTGGCGTCCAACTTGTCCGTCGGTTCTGGGGTCGTCAGTCATCGTCGCCTCCACAGGCCCACCTGACCCGCGTCAGCACCCTTTCGGGTCCGGGCATAGGCCCGTATCCGGCCAGTTATGCGAGACGGCTGGCGGAGGGGCCAGCCACGTGTCCCGGGTTCCTGTCGCCTTTCGGCTGCCGGCATTCGCTTTTCGGGTCATCCTTTGCCCGCTGGGGGACTGGGCCTTCCTTGCGGTCGGCTTACCAGGCAACGCCCGGACCCCATCGGGATTCCACGTTTCACACGCGCGAGCTGCGACCGGGTTGGGTGCCCCCTAAACCCCGGGGACGGCGGTGCTCACACGGCCGACATATACTCCCCGGCCGCCGCCTGCCGCTTTCAACGGCAACGTCCTTGCACCCCGGTCCAACCTCCACCACCCGGGGCTCTCGATAACGAGGCATCATCAAGGGTTTACTTGCGTTCACCCGTCCGGTCTTCCCCTTGCTTGTAGTCCCCGGATGGAGCGGGCACCCTTGAGCTTCTCCCCGGAGCTTCGCACCTCGCCGTCACCAGCGACGCACGTCCGGGTGGGGACAGGCCTTGAGCACTGGCCTGAGGCTACGCCGCCGGCGTCATGTCATGACGCCGACCCTCCTTTCTGCGAGCCCATTCGCAACGTGCGACCTCGTGTCGCACGCAGATTGTGGAGTCCATATCGATCGTGAACGGCTCTTTGCCCGGTCCCGCCCCAGCG
This sequence comes from Tepidiformaceae bacterium, assembly GCA_036508775.1. Lineage (GTDB taxonomy): Bacteria > Chloroflexota > Dehalococcoidia > Tepidiformales > Tepidiformaceae > JBGPOS01. Next base: position 3,322 of record DATCGT010000202.1, read on the forward strand.
GCCCAGGCTCGCGCGAGGAGTTGGCGGCTAACGAAATCAAGCTGGCGTGCATGTCCCCAGCGGAAGCTCCGCAGGTATGTGCCCACCGTGGATGCTGCCTTGATCGTGCAGCCCAGCACCTGGCCCGTCCTGCCCGCGCGGAGGGCGTTCGCGTCGCCGGCAGGAGCAGCCCTGCATGGGCGACCAACCGCTCGTCGTCGAAGCTGGTTTTCAGGCGGTCCA
>DATCGT010000203.1:0-9121 GCA_036508775.1 Tepidiformaceae bacterium
CAGTGACGAGTCCATGAAGCCGCTCACCACTCGCCTCGCTTCACCACCACAGGAGGCCGCCATCGCGGAATCACTTCCACTCGCCGTTTGAACAGGCATCCACGATGACATCGCTGTTACACCACTTGACGGGACATGACCCGTGGTTGTTCCCCTCCCCGGTTCCCCGGAGTTGCGCTTCTAGCCATCGTTCAATCAACGGCGCCCTGTTCGGGCAAGGCTGGCGATGGCTGGCCAATCGCCGAGGAAGCCCTCTACCCCGCCCTACGTTCTCTTGCGGCATGGCCGAGCCGAGTTTTCCGCAGGTTTGCCGCGCGCTCCGGATGCCCGATTTCGGCGCCTCCCGCTCGAAGACCCGGGTGTTCCCTGATGGAGAGCCGGATCCGCCTGATGCGATTCTTTACCAATGTTGAACACAGTTGCCGCGGAGTCCTCCGTGAACTTGGACGAGGTCGAACGGGTCGAAGACCGGCTGGAGCTCTATATCGTACGGTCGGGTGCGGGCTGGGAGCTGAGGAGTTGCGCGGGGCGGGGGATTATCTTCCGCAGCTACGCAGCAGCCATTGACCTGGTGCGAGCATGGAAGCAGGACGGGAGCCCGGTGACGGTGACGGTGGCGCGGGCTGAGGCACTCGTCAGCCGAGCGATCGCCTGACGGGCTTTCAGTTACTCCCTGCCGGGCCCTGGCGCTTGGTTTGCGCTGGCTACGGCCAACACCCTGCGGATGAACGACTCCTTCGCCGCGTTGTAGGCGGGAGGATCGGCGCCAAGATCGCCTGGATCGAGCAGGATCTGGCGCTTGAGCGCTTCGTACTCGCTCGCGGTCTCGGGGTGGGCCCGGAGGTAGTCGCGAAAGAGCAGATGCTCGCCCCAAAACTCGCCGCCGAACGCCGTCAGGTGGGCGTTCACTCGGGGTGGCCCCTGCTTCCGGTTGTAGAGCGTGCCGGGAACTGTCTCGCCACCGCACTCGTAACCCACCGTTGAGAGCGCAGCGACGTATGTCGAATACTCCGCCTCGGAATCGACGCCGATCATGACGTCGACGATCGGTTTCGCACCGAGGCCGGGAACCGCAGTGCTGCCAATGTGCTCGATGCGTTCCGCCGAAAGACTGAGCGCCTCACGGAGGAACTTCAGTTGCGAGGTGAAGGTGGCCTGCCATCGTTCGTCATGAGGCACGATTCGATAGCTGGAATGCAGTGCTGCCATCGCCTGCCCTTTAGGTCCATTTCTCATAACGGAAAGGCACTCGCGAGGGTCGTCGGTGATGCGGGTCGCACTCCGAAACAAGCGGCCGGATCGAAATTCAGGAGAGTGGTAGCAGGGGAGAGACTTGAACTCTCGACCTCACGATTATGAGTCGTGCGCTCTAGACCGGCTGAGCTACCCTGCCACAGGTTGTTAAGGCTACCAAAGGCGATGGTTCCGGTCACACGACGCGAGCGAGCGAGCCGCGCACGGGGTCCTTGGTAACTTCGATGCGTCGATCGAAACGCTCGCGCAGCTCTTCAATGTGCGTGACGACGAGGATGAGTCGGAATTCCGGTGCGATCGAGTTGAGCGCCTCGACAAGCCGGTCGATGCCCTCCTGGTCCTGGCTGCCGAAACCTTCATCGATCACGAGAGTCGGCAGGTCGGAGCCGGAGCGGGCCGCAAGAATCCGGGCGAGGGCGATCCGGAGGGCAAAGTCCACACGGAAGGCTTCGCCGCCGCTGTACATTTCGTAGTCGCGGGTGCCGATGTCGTCGCTGATGCGGATATCGAGCGTTTCCTGCTGACGGCCGGCGGCGTTGAGGCGCAGCGTCTCGAGGCGAACATGGATGCGCCCACCGGTCATCCGGTCGAGCATTTCGTTGGCGTAGTTCTCGACGAGCGGGATGTGCTGGTCGATGAGCATGGCCTGGATGCCATCACGGCCGAAGGCGCGCTGCAGATCGGCGAAGACGCTTTCTTCGTCCTTGAGAGCGTTGAGCCGGTCGGCGGCGGCCTGGATCCGGGCCGCGACTTCGAGGAGGCGTTCAAGGTCACTCTGGTAGCGTCCTTCGAGGCGCGCCAGTTCGGTCTCGCGCGCCTTGATGACCGATAGGTCATCTTCAGCCGAACGCAGGCGAGGAGCGACGTCGGTGGCGCTTTCCAGGGCCGCGACTGCCGAATTTACGGCCGCTTCCGCGGCAGCGACTTCGGCAGTCGCCTCGGTGAGGATGCGGGTCTCGCGATCGATGCTGGCAGCAACGGAGTCCGCGCGCTGACTGGCCATCATCCATTCGCGGTAGGTCTGCTCGACGTCGGCAAGCTCGCGAATCTGCGCCCGTACGGTCTCGTGCCTCGCCGGATCGTAACCGAGGCTGTTGAGTGAGACTCGGGCCTGCTGGATGCGGGCGCGGGCTTCGGTGGCGAAGTCGCTATCGGTCAGCTTCCGAAGGACGATGGCCAGAGCCACGCGCTTATCGGGAAGGCTGGCGTCCGCAACCCGGGCCGCGCTCAGTCGGGCATGAAGGTCGCGTTCTCGTAGGCGAAGCGTCTCCTGGCGGGTGCGAGCGGACCGCTGCAGATCCGCGGACAGGGCTGCGACGTCCGTGGCGCGAGCTTCGGCCGCAGCGGAACGCTCCAGGGCGTCGCGGTAGCGGTCGCCGAGCGATTTGCGTTGAGCGGCGTATTCCTGCCGGACATGGTCGAGGTCACCCGGACTCAACGGCTGCTGGCAGACCGGGCAGTCCGCGACGCCAGCGAGCTGGTCCTCTTTGCCCTTCAGCTCCTGCGCCTGGTTGCGATATTGATCGGCTTCGCCCCTCGCGCCGGCGGCGGTCGACCGAAGGAGGGACTCCTCGGCGCGGGCATCCTCCAGCGAGCGCTCGACGGCCTCGATGGCGCTGCGTTCGTTGCGGCAGGCCTCTTCGTCCGTGGTGAGCTGTTCCAACTGGCTGGCCAACTGTTCGGTTGTTGCGATTTCGGTCGCGAGAGCATTCGACTGGGATGTGAGGGCCGCGGACTCCCGGTCGACCTCGCGCTCAGCGGACAGAATCAGCTGGTCGAAGCGGGCAGCCTCGGTCTGGAGTGAACTGAGGTCCAGATCCTCGGCGCGGAGTGCCTGCAACTGAAGGTGACGCGCCTCCACGCCCTCTCCGCTCGCCAGGAGATCTCGGACGTGAGCCAACTCGGCCTGCAGAGTGGATATCGTTGCCTCCGCTGATGCGACGGCCGAACGCGCGGTGGCGAGCCTCGCGGCAGCTCCCTTGTGGTCCGATTCCCGGCGTGCGTGGTCAAGGGCTGCCAACCGGAGCGAGGCCACCTCCGTTTCCGTGTCCAAGAGGCGGGGGGCGAGCTCTGCCCGCTCGGTAGCCAGCTCCGTCAGCCGTTCCTCGATGCCGGCAAGCCCGGCGACCTCCTCGCGGTCGGCCGCGCTGGCGCGTTCGATGCCCTGGGCGTCCGATGCTACGGCCCGGCGCCGCTCATTGGCCGATTGGGAGAGTTCCTCGTAGCGCTCAAGGCCCAGCACCTTGCGAAAGACTTCTTTGCGCTCCCTTGGAGGCTTCTGGGTGAATTCGTTGGCGCGTCCCTGGGCGAGGAAGGCGCTGTTGACGAATGTCTGGTGGTCGAGGTGGATGCGGCGCGTGATCTCACGTTGGGTCTCGGACATCGTGCCGCCGGTCAGCGAGGTCTTCAGTCCCAGGCCGTCGAGCATGAAGAAGTCGAGGGCGCCCGTGCCACGACCGCGTGTGCGCTTCCGGACGACCTGGAAGACGTCGCCGGAGACTTCGAATTCGAAGTCGACCAGCATTTCCTGCTCGCCGAGGCGGATACGGTCGTCCTCGACGCGCCCGCGGCCTTCGCCCCAGAGTGCCCAGGTCATGGCGTCGAGCAGGGCGGACTTGCCGTCGCCATTGCGGCCGGAGAGGACGGCGATGTGGAGCCCCATGAGGTCGAGGTCGCACTCGTGGTAAGAGAGGAAGTTGCGCAGGCGGAGGCGACGTGGAATCACGGGGCGTCCTTTACAGGCCGTGGGTCCACACGATGCAGCCGCCAGCGGACGCCGGCCGCGTCGAAGTCGACCACGGCGGCCCAGCCGGCACGCGTATTCGCGTCGACCAGCGGCATCGGAGCACCGGAGTAGACGGCGATGGCGCCTGCCGTACTGACGTCGGCGTGGGGTTCCCAGTGGCCGAAGGCGAGGTAGTCCCAGTTGCCGGCCGCCGCCGCGATTTCTGACTCGTGCATGAGGAGCGAGCGGGACATGTCGCCGCCAGTCGTGACGAAGTGGCCGTGAGCCATTGCGATGTGCCAGCGGTGGTCCTGCCGCCCGGGCAGGCCTGCGAGGGGCCTGAAGTGCCAGTCACTGTCGCGGTAGGCGCGACCCCAGATGACCAGGTCCAGTTCTGGCGCTTCAACGACCTGGCCAGCGTGCTCGCGCAGGATGGTCAGGCGGGGAGCCAATGCTTCCATATCGTGGCGCCAGTAGATCTTGCCCGGGTCCATGGGGTCGTGGTTGCCCGGGATCAGGAAGGTGCGGCCTTCGAAGCGAGCGATCTGCGCGGCGGCGAAGTGGACTACCGAATCGGGGACACGATCGTTGTCGAAAAGATCGCCCACGATCAGGAGGACATCCGCGTGCTCCCTGTTCGCGAGGTCGATGACGCCCATGAAAGCGGCTTCCATGAGGGAGTGACGTTCGGAGGCATGGCCGTCGCGGATGCCGGAATACGCACCCAGGTGAACATCGGAAGTGTGGACAACGCGGAGGGGGCGGCGATCAGGCATTCGCGGTGCCGGTTGTTTCGATCAGTTCGCGTGCGGCTGCAAGCAGACGGGGCTGTCGCGATTGGTCGACCTGGGTGTGGCGGAGGTAGAGCTCAAGCGTTTCGATCGGCGAGACGGCATCGGGCTGGGCACCCGCAGGCAGCACGGAACGGCGTTCGTCCGGGAGGATCGTCCGAATACCGGCGACATAATGTGCGTCGTCGAGGAGGCGCCGGACCTCCGGCACGCGGAAGGCGGACGACTGGGCCCCCGTCAGCTTCACGACAACGCGAACGATGCTGCCGGTGATCTCGGCGCGTGAGACTGCGTTGCAGACCTCGGCGGTGGGGTCATCCGTAGTCGGCGCCACTTCAATCGTGACGAAGCGGCGGGTCGGCACCTCCTCCAGCCGGGGAAGCCCGGTCCCGAAGATGCGCTCGCCACGGCGCTTCGTGGGGTCGATGTCGAACACCATGAAGCCTTTCTTCTGGGCCTCTTCGCCGAAGTCGACCGGCTGCATGGAACCGGCGTAGTAGCCGGGGGTCTGCATGCGGAGGTCGATGTTGTTGTGGTGATGGCCGAGCGCCACGTAGTCGAACTTCGACGACTGCAGGGCGCTCTTCAGGAGGGTTGGGGCACTGCCGACTGTCATCCACTGCTCGCTGCCAGGACGCTCGGTGACGAGGGGGTCATTGATAGAGACGTGGCAGGCGAGGACGGCGGGCACGTCAGGGTCGAGGTTGTCGGCCTGCTGAGCGATCAGTGAGGCCATTTTCACTTCGACTTCGTGGTGCACCTGTTCGATCGTCATGCCGGCGACGGCACTGTCGGAGGCGAGCAGCCTGCTGACCTGAGGCCAGGGCAGGAAGGCGACCTGTAGTGGGCCCGAGCGAGTCTGGAGGACCTGGGGGCGGAAGCCCTCGGCGCGAAACCAGCTGTCGTCGCCAATGAGGACATTGGGCACCGTGAGCGTGCGGTATATCTCGAGAGCGTGCGCACGCCCCTCCGCATTGGGGAGATCGTGGTTGCCCACCAACAGGAATGTAGCGATGCCCTCGACGCTGAGGCGCTGGATGCGCCGGGCGAACTCGCGCTGGTGGGTCTGGCTCGGTTCCCGGGCCTTGTAGGCGTCCCCGGCGAAGATGATCGCATCGACGCCATTGTCGATTGCGTAGTTCACGAGATGGTCGAGGGCGTCGAGGAAGTCCTGCATACGCGACGACCAGCCGCGGTCGGGCAGGGGTCGGCCATAGGTCTCGACGCCGATGTGGAGGTCTGCGAAATGAAGGATGCGCATCCATCACGATCCTACGGGGTGAATGGCTTCGCCGAAACAGCGGAAGGACAGTGCCTGCGGGAACCGGAAGCCTCGCCCGCTGTCATCGCATGCGGGCGAGGCGCGCGAGGCTGGGAGGTCCTTCCCAGGTCTCTCCGTTGTCGAGGAGCACGCGCAAGATCGTGCCGGTGTCTTCGACCGTGCCGTCGATTTGGGCGCCGGACGGAGGAAAGGTTGGCTTCTCCGGTACTGAGACCCGGGCACCCTGTGGGAACTCCGCCGAGGCCGCGATCTCCATCGATTCGATCCGCTGACCGATGCCCTTCGCGAGCACCTGGAGCAAGGCGAAGTCGTCGGCAGACCGGAGCGTTTTGAGGGCCTCCACCTCGGTCGCCGGTTGCCGGGCTGCCCGGAGGTCGGCTGGGGGGGGGATCGCCTCCTCGGTGCCTTTGGCCAGGATCTGAGTGATCAGCTTGCGGGCGCGCGGAGCTACGTCGGCGATGATCCGGTGCAACAGTAACGTGTCGTCAGACTGCTCGAAGAAGGCAAGGGCGCGAGCGACTTCTTCGCGGCTGGTTGTCATGTGAGGCCTCTCGAGGAGTGAAATGTTGCGAGTGCCCGTGGCGGATGGACCTGTGGGCCTCAGGCGCGAGCAGGCATCCGAACCTGGACGTTTGCGCGGACTGACGGCTGACCGTCTGCGAGGGTGACGACCTCCAGCTCGACGAGAGGGACGCCGTCACTGATCCGCTTGTCGACCACGCGTCCGCTCAGGATGAGCGGTTTGCCCGCAACATCGGGGCGTCGGAGGGCCACGCGGATACTGGCAATTTCGGCACCGACCCCCGCCCAGTCACTGACGTACTTGGTCAGCCAGGCGATCTTCAGGGGCCCGGGAACGAGCGCGCCCCGGATGCCGATTTCGCGGTTTACAGCTGCGTCGGTGAAGCGGTTCCCCATGATCGATTCCTGGCCGGGACTGAAGCCGCCCGCAAGTTCGACGGTCGGGATCCTTTCCAGGGGTTCGAGTTCTTCATCGATGACGACATCTTCGAAGTATCGCTGGGTCATTCGGTCTCTCCCGCGCCTGCCGGGTCGAACTGCGTGAGGGTCATCATCACGGCTGCGACGTGGTTGTGTTCGGCGTCGTAATAGTCCGTCGTGGTCGTGATGAGGATGCTGTAGCCGTACCGGCCGCCAAGACGCTCGCGGATGTCGGAGATCTGCGAGATCGCCGTTAGCTCCTCGCCGATGCGGAAGGGACGAGTGAACTTCCACTCCTGCTGGGTCATCAGTCCGCCGGGGAGGATGTTCGGGCTCTCGCGGCGAGACGCATTGCCCAGCGAGGAGATGACATAAGGCGGGGCGATACCGGTGCCATCAGCGTACCGTGGGTCGTCGTCGCCGAACAGATCACGGAGACGATGAGCGTCGGCCTCGCGCACCGTTACGGTCGCGGGCTCTCCTTGCACGCCGACAAGCGCACGATGCTCGTCCGTGATCAGGCTTCTGATTTCATCCTCGGGCATGCGTTCCCTCCGGTGTGGAAGCATATCAGCGGACATGCGTATCAGGCGCGTCCAGAGGGCACGATCGTCGGCTCTTTGGACGGGTTATCTAGCTGGGAAGGCACACCATGACGGTGCCATCTTCGATTCGGACAGGATACGTCTGCGTGTCCTCAGCCTTCCTGTTGAAGAAGAGGAGCTTCGACTGGAGCCTGCCGAGGAAGGGGTGCTCTTCGTTGAACTGGCTATCGAATGGCTGGCGGACGACTTGCCCGCTTTCAATGTCGTAGCGGGCACCGTGAAAGGGACACATGATGCACCCATCGCGCACCGGCTCGGCCTTGATGGGGGTCCCTGGAAAGCCAGCAAGGGGGAGGCGTGCGTGCGAGCAAAGCGCGCGGAGCGCGAAAGCGGTGTCGCCGCTGCGGATGACGACGACGCGCTGGGCACGAACCCGCACTTCCTTCGGGAGGCCATCGACGAAATCGCGAAGGAGGCCCGCTGAGGCCCAACGTGTGAGCTTCGCGTGGGGAATGATCGACTTCGCTTTGATTGGGAAAGGTGGATCAATTCCCAGGAGTGGCGCGACGGTCAGCTGGACAAGGCCAAGAGACCCCAGGCCGGCGAGCAGGAGAACCACGCCCGGGAAGGTGCTGCCGGAGGCTGCCGGCGCTTCGCCCGGGAAGAAGATCATGATGATTCCGGCGGCGATCAGGCCGATCGAGGCGAGGCCCCAGGAGCCGAGAATCGAGATTCCGAGAAACGCTAGCGCAGGTGACACAGGCACATCTCCCGAGCGGAATACTACTGCGAATTTTGCAAAAACTGCAAAAACTCGCCCAAACGTATGACGTTCAAGATTCAGGTGCCGGAGTGAGCATCGGAGAGGCCTTCGAGAAGGACAGTCACTCGTTCCGGCTCCAGAAGGACTTTGCGGATCTCCGTCTCCAAATCCATCCGCGCTTCAGACTGGGCCCAGCGGCGCCAGTCCATCAGTCCGAACCATGAACTAATCACGACGATCGTTCGGGGGTCTTCGCTGTCGCGGAGCGTTTCGCCACTGATGTAGCCCGGTTCTTCGAGACAGTGCACACGCAGCTGTTTGAGCAGCTGCAGGAGATTGCGTTCATTTTCGCGGGACACGCGGCGCTCGATAATGAACTTGACGGCCAAAGCTGACCTCCGATCAGATAGAAATTGACGGTGAAGGCGCTCCGGCGCTTTCACTCGGATTAGGCCGGGCTAGAGCGTCTGGAGCGTGGGAGCCATATCCCAGAGGGCATGGACCGTGACCTCTGCAAAGTACCGGTACATGGGCAACTGCGCGATGAGCTGGTCCATTTCGCGCGCGTCGGCGGCGTCATAGACGGCGAGAACGCCGACACCGGTTTCGCGATAGATCGCCTTGATCTTCCCCTGGTCGTAATGCGTTTTTGTGGCGCGGAGCTGTTCCGATACAGCGGCCTGCCAGACCTCAGGTGTCATGTAGTCGGGCTGGCTTGAAACAAGACGTACAGAGAACAGCAAATCTACGACTCCGTGCCGATCGGGCGCAGACAAGATTATACCCGTGCGCTGGATCTCTACGAAAAAGGCGTATTTG
>DATCGT010000204.1:0-6064 GCA_036508775.1 Tepidiformaceae bacterium
TCCAGCTCTTCGATCTCTGGCTCCCATACCATCTGCCACCCCCCATGCGCTGCCCCACCGGTTCGATGCCGGCCGCGTCGCGAGTCTACAGCCGTGGGATCGAAATGTGCACTGAGACGGCGGAAAGGAATCGCGGACTCAAGCGGGCACAGTTACCGGCTGAAGTCTCGGGGTCAGATCGAGGGCCATGCGGCTCGCCGCGTCGACGTTACGGAGAGCGCCGCTGCACACATAGAAGAGAATGCCGCTGGCGATGGTGACGAGCGAAGCCCCGGCAACGGCAATGGGCGCACCCCACGCCTGGGCCGCCGCACTGACGGGGAGTGTCCCGAGGGGCGTGAGCCCGAACGTCATCATCATCAGGCTCATGACCCGGCCGCGGACAGCATCGGGAATCAGGATCTGGATCACAGTGCTGTTCATCGTGTTGAAAATGCTCGCAAAGACGTCGGAGAGCAGAACCAGCGGCAGGGCGAGCAGGAACCAGGGGCTCAGGGCGAACAGGAAGAGCGAGCCTCCGAACCCCAGGAGAGAAGCCATCATAAAGCGAAGGCGATGGGTCGAATCTCCCCGCATGGCCACGATCACCGACCCGCAAATCCCGCCGATCCCGGCCGTCGCCTGGAGCACACCAAGGCCACCATTGCCTACGCCCCAGACATCATCGGCGAACACCACCAGGAGCGCCTGGAACGGCATCGCCAGCATAATCGGCACCAGGGACAGGGAGAGGAGAATCCGCACCTCTTTGTCGTGCCTGACGTAGCGGAAGCCTTCCATGAGGTCGCCGAGGACCGAAGGGTTGTCGACCCTTTCGGGAGGGGGTGACCGGTCGATGCGCATCATCGCGAGCAGGGCCATGGCATACATCGTCACCGAGATGCCGTACATCAACTTCGCGCCGAGGATCGCGACGATAAAGCCTGCCGCGACCGGCGCAACGACGCGCGTGGCGTTCATCCCACCAAGTTGCAGGATCATCGCATTGGCGAGCCCCTGCCGCCCGACGATGTTCGCGACGATCGCCTGCCGGGCCGGCATCATCAGCGGGAAGACGCAGCCCATAACGAAGACCGCAACCAGCAAATGCCAGAAAGCGAGCCGGTCGGTGAGGAGCAGAGTAAATACGACCGCCTCGCTGACGACGAGGATCGCCTGTCCGGTGACGATCAGTCGGCGCCGTTCAAAACGATCGGCAATGACCCCGCCAAACGGCGAGATGAGCAGCAGGGGCACCGCAACCACAAGGTTGACGAGGCCCAGTGCCAGGGCACTGTTCGTGAGCTGGAAGGCAATGATGGAGCGCACGACGAACTGGCCGTTCATCGCAAAGAAGAACGCCATGTTGCTGCCCATCAGCCAGCGAAACTGGGGATGATCGAGCGACTTCGTCGCCGCGCGCCAGCCGCTTGGGGCAGGGACGCCGTTTTCGGGGTTTGCCGACATCGATCGATTCTAGCAGGCACCGACCGGCGATGCGCGACGGTCGGACGCCTTAGAGATCGCGAGTGACAGCTAAGCCCGGTTTCGGGTCAGTCTTCGCCGGCTGGCGAAATCTGCGCCTCATGGGCCAGTTCGAAAGCGTCCGTGGCCGCAGCACGCAATGCTACCGCCAGCAGGCTGAGCCTCTGGACGAAATCAGGCGTCGCGCGACGGGCCTTGGCCTGCCAGAATTCGAGCAACATCGTGGCCATCGCCGCCTCGAGCCGTTCGAGGGATGGAATAAGGCGCGGTTCCCGGAACTGCACCTCGCCACCCAGCCCATCCGGCGAGGAGAGGTTGTCGAGGGCCGCCTCGACGGCGAATGTGCAGTGCCGCACCGCCGATTGTGCCTGCGCGAGCCAGCGATCGGATGTCGTTGGGAGACTGGCCGCCTCCTGCAGGCGCTGGGCCGCTTCGAATAGTGACGCCCGCCCCAGGCCACTCCCGGCAACCGTTTCAACCACTGCCATCGTCTTCACTTCCCCCTGGTTCTGAAACCCAGTGTGCATTACCGGCCGGGCCCGGGACTACATTTTTCTGTGGCTTCTTGATTTATTCTGGACCTGGGGGGGGAATCCCCCCGCATACCGGGACTCGGGCTCCCAAACTGCCCCGATCGGTCAAATGCGAAGCCGAACCACCGAGGTAGCGCCGGCGCGACATTCGGCCTCCTTACGCCGATGTATCCCTGCCCTGATAAAGTGCATTCAGCTTTCACAACCACGCGCAGACGGAGACTTCTATGCCAGATGACAGCCAGCTATCCCCAATCGAGAAAGCAAGAGCTCACATCCCGGAGTTCGTGCCTTTGTCCCTTGCACACCAGGCAGTGCATGGCAGCCATGCGCTCGGCCGGTTCAACACGTGGGTCGCGATCAAGATCACAACTTACGTAGGGTCGATGTGGTGCGCTTACGCGTTCGCATTACTCACCCTGATCTCGCTACCCGCGGCCATCAAGTCGGGCGCTCCGATCATTATCGTGGCGTGGATCGCCCAGACCTTCCTGCAGTTGGTCCTTCTGCCAATCATCATTGTTGGCCAGAACGTGCAAGCTGCGGCCAGCGATGCCAGGGCTAGGGCGGACCACGCAACGCTAAACGCCGTTCATACGCTGACCACCGAGGTGCATAGCATCAACGAACAGCAGAGCGAGATCCTCAAGCGCTTGGAAAGCCGGGGCTAGTAGCGCACAGCCAACAAAGGGCGGGCATAGGGCATTCCCCGCATTGGGGCAGTTTGTCGCGTACTGGCACAATCGCGGCGGGCCAGGCGGGCCGCGTCGCCACGCGTGGTCGCCTTACAATAAAAGTGCGCCATCTCCCGGCCCTATCCGGCGCTGTCGGAAGCGCCGCGCGCGGGCCAGGTCTCGTACCGCCAGCGCCCCCAGGGCAGCTACGGCGAGCAGCGCGAGGATGTTCACGTGCCACGACTCGTTGGGGTACGTAGCCAGCAATTGGCCGCACCAGGCGAGTCCCGCAGCGGCCGCAATCCACCTACGATCCTGGGCCCCGGCTGAGGCAAGTACCGCCACAATGCCGGGTACGATCATCACGATGTCCTGGAAATAGAAGTGCTGGTCGATGAGCATGCTGGCAAGGCTTAATGCCAGCCAGCGGATTGCGAACGAACGCCCATGCCCGACCGAAGGCGCCCTCCACAGGTAGGCCGCGACCCCCAGGGTCGTCAGTCCAAGCCCAGTCGCCACCAGCTGACGAGTTGCCGTGCCCATTGCCGTGGAAGCAGCGAGAACTCCGTTCCAGCCAAACATGAGGACGGGCGTGTTGCCGTAGTTCGACCAGCTCGTCGAGTCGAGGAGGAAGTCCGGATATGCAAGGGCCGACGGCGCGCCAACGATGGCGATGGAACCAACGACAGCGACAATCCCGCAGGCTGACAACGTTCCGAGCAGTCGCCACTCTCGCTTCCACGCAAAGAACAGGACTGCAGGAAGAAGCAGTTCGGGTTTGATGAACATCGGGGAGAGCGCCACGCCGGCCCAGGCCGGGCGGCGCGCCCGAAGCAGCAGGTAGGCAGCGCTCCAGCTCCCTTCAAGGATGAGCGAGCACTGCCCCTGCTGCAGTCCGAACGCCACCGGGAAGAGCGCGACGAACGCCACCACGATAACGCGGCGCCACTCCCGCGAGAGCGGTGCCGCGATTCGCCAGAGCAGCCAGGCGTCGATCGCCAGCCACAACAAGGAAAACATCGACCATGCGCGGTAGGCGCTCTCCAGAGAGAGCCCCGCGACCGGCCGCAGCAGCCACGCAAAGAATGGGGGGTTGAAGTAAGGAAGGATCCCGGTGCCACCCACGGCGTGGCCGGCTGCGGCCTGTTCGACCGCGGCCACCGCCTGGAGTTCGTAGACGTGAGACCCGGCCCCCGCCGCCACCAGTCGCGCCGCTGCAAAGAAGGCGACGAAATCACCGGAAACCCAGTCACGCCGGAAGAGCAGGTCGCGCGCGAACAGCCCCCAGGGGATGGCACCAGCCATGACCAGGGCAATCGGCAGAGCCGTGCTCCACAGCCGGGATGTACCCGGGCCCCGGAAGGGACCGGTCCCGGCTCGTGCCTGGGTCACGACGCAACGCTCACGGGGCGGGCCGGGTCTGTGAGGCGTCCGCTCCTCTCCCGGATGCCTGGCGGAATCCGCTCCCCTCGCAAACGAACATGTACCACCGCAGCAGATTAGAGCAATTGCATTTCAACCGGATGAGAGCCGGCTGGCGGCCTTAACCCGGCCCTGGCGCATGGGGTCCCGAGCTGCCTACCCGCCTGCGGGGGTCGATGTGAGGGAAGGCTCGGCGACGCTCGAAAGCGCCGCATCCAGGAGAACTGCCGCCTCGGTTGCCGGGCCCTCAAGCCCCGGCGCCGCGAACATGTCAGCCATGGCGAGGGGATTCTGCATGAACACCGTCGTCTCAGTTCCTGCCGCGTTCTCGGAGAGCGCGACGCCGCACGGAAGGAAGGCGCCGACCGCGGGCTCTGCCTGGAGCGAGGCATGGGCCAGCGAAGGGTTACAGGCGCCAAGAATGCGATACGCGGGAACGTCGACGCCGAGCTTCTCCTTCAGCGTCGCCTTCACATCGACCTCGGTGAGAATGCCAAAGCCGCGGGCCTTGAGGGCGGTCCGTACCGCGGCCTCGGCTTCGACGATGTTGGAATGAATGTGATAGGTCCTAACTGCGTCCATGATCTGCCCCGATTCCTAAGCCCGAATCCACCGATGGGTAGACCCGTAGCAACAGTTTAAACGCTAAAGCAGGTGCTCTTCTGAACTGAGAAGATGGGATTGCAAAACCACCATCACCGCAGCAAGAGGAGCACCTGACAGATGCAATCATCACACAGCCTCGACCGCCTGAAAACCAGCTTCGACGATAAGCGGCTGGTCGCCCATGCAGGGCTGCTCCTGCCGGCGACGCTGGCAGCGCATCTCGGGTTGCGCCAGCTGGTGGACAAGCACGTCGACCTCGGCTCCGCACCGGGACGAGCGAACGTGGGAGACAAGTTTTTGACGCTGGTCATGTCTGCGCTGGCCGGGGGCGACTGCATCGATGACGCGAACGCCCTCCGCGCGGGCAGGACGGGCCAGGTGCTGGGCTGCACGCTCAAGGCAGCATCCACGGTGGGAACCTACCTGCGGAGCTTCCGCTTGGGACATGTACGCCAGCTGGATGCCGTTAGCCGCCAACTCCTCGCGCGAGCCTGGGCCGCAGGGGCGGGACCGGGCAAAGAGCCGTTCACGATAGATATTGACTCGACAATTTGCACGACCTATGGGCTCCAGAAGGAAGGAGCCCTCCATTACGGCTACACCGGAGAGCGCGGCTATCACCCGCTCGTCGCGGTTGCTGCCAAAACGGGCGACGTTCTCATGTCCCGCCTCCGCGGCGGTAACGCCAACACTGCGCGGGGCGCCGGCAACTTCGTCACCGAGACGATCGGCCGGGTGCGGGGGGCTGGTGCCACCGGAGCGCTCACGTTTCGCGCCGACTCAGGCTTCTATACGCACGCTGTCGTGGCCGTCTGCCGGCGGATGAATGCGCGATTCAGCATTACGATGCGCCTGCAGCCAAAGCCACGAAGCCTGATTGAGGCGATCCCGGAGGAGAACTGGACGGCCATCTCTTATTGGATGGAGGGCGGCGCGGACGTGGCCGAGACGACCTACACCCCGTTCGCTGACAACAAGGATGCCGTTGCCTGCCGGCTCATCGTCCGGCGCACCCGGCCGACGCCCGGTTCCCAGATCGCGCTCATGCAGAACTACCAGTACCACGCCTTCATCACGGACCGGGCGGGGGAGACCATGGACCTCGAAGCCGACCACCGTCGCCACGCCGAGATTGAGAACGCGATCCGCGACCTGAAATATGGTGTCGGTTTAAACCACATGCCCTCGGGGAAGTTTGCCGCCAACGGCGCCTGGCTGGCGGTCCAGGTGATCGCCCACAACCTCGCCCGCTGGACGGCGCGCATCGGCCTCGGGGAAGGGATCGTGACGACGAAGACCCTCCGCGGACATCTGTTCAGCGTTCCTGGGCGGCTCACCCGCTCGGCCCGCGTCGTCACTGTCCAC
>DATCGT010000205.1:0-3410 GCA_036508775.1 Tepidiformaceae bacterium
CTCGTGTCTGTCCTGCATCGCGAAGGGAGTCTATCCCAACCTGACAACGATGGTGCCGGCGAGGCGATCGTGCAGGGTACGCCGTCTCGAATCGAATGCCGCCATCAGAAAACCAAGGGTGGTGACCACGAAGGCAACCGCGATGGCCGCGGCCGCCACCGGAGTATCACTTCGCAGCGCGTACGCCACCGCGATTCCCATCACGAGGACGAGCACATAAAGGAGCATCCCGACCACGCGAGCGCAGGAGCCAAGCACTCCCAGGGGACGCCCATCGGAGCGGATAACCATGATTTGCATGACCGCCGCTCCCACCGTCTGGCCCTTCCAGGCCAGACCGACAAAGAAGTACAGGAATATCGCAGGCCCGATCGAAACAACGCAGACCCAGAAGATGTTGATGGCCGTCGCCGACGGGTCGACGCGTTCGAAATTCGAAGAAATGAGGACCACAACCGCGCCAGCCGAAATGAGCAATGACGCAATGATGAAGAGTACCAGCAGGTCGAGGGCACCAGCCGCCACCCGTCCCTCAAAAGAGGCATGGCGGATGCTCGGAGCCGTGCGGGAACCTCGCACATGGGCCCGTGGGGTGGCACTTTCAGCGGTCATGATGCTCTTCGCATTCTATGGCGACCCCGGTAATGGCATAGGCACAGCGCGCAGACGGCGGCTTTGGAGTGATACCAGTATGCTTCTATCATGCCGTTCCCGCCGCGCCTGGTGCCTGCCGCCGGTGAGGTTGAATACCTTGACTGGCACCCACGACCGTGGCTCCTCGGTTTCATTGGCGCACTTGTGCTCGGCATCTGCCTCGGCGGCAGTCTGCTTCTCCTCTGGCCTCGCGGGTGGCTCGCGCCATACGAGTACCACCTCTGGCGCTGGGAAGCCGACACCGTTCTCGGCAACGTCTTCGCCCGCATCGGGATCGGCCCAGACCCGGTCCCGGCAGCCAGCGAAGCTGCCTTGCGGAGCTACTTCAAACTTACCAGCGAACTCCGGGCGGCCGAAGATGCCCCATCACCCGATCCGGCGCTCATCGACACCCTCACCAACGAGCGGTCGAACTACAGCAACGATGTCGAGCGCGTGCTCGAACGCTACATCACCGAGGCAGTTACATCAGCGGGCCTCGACCGTGAACTGCCTCTCTTCTCCGGGGTCTCACTCACGTGGCCGCCGGTCGATTTCAAGCTCATCACCCCCCCGCAGCTCCTGGTGCGCTCACGACGAGACAAGGTCGTGCGGTCGGGGGACACCCTTCTCCGGAGCGGACTCACGCTCCAGCAGATCGAGAACATTGAGGCGAAGTCCGACAACTCCACCTACGTTTCCATCGTGGTACCTATCGGCGGCCTCGCCGCCTACCCCGCGATCGTTGAAAGCGACACTTCCTACGACGCGCTGGTCGACACGTCATCGCACGAATGGGTCCACCACTACCTGGCGTTCTTCCCCCTGGGGCAGCAGTTCTACACGGGCCCTGAGGGCGAGACCCTGAACGAGACCACCGCGAATATCGCGGGCCGCGAAATCGGTAACCTGATCCGCAAGGCGCACCCTCTCACCCTGCCAGCCGGAGCCGACGGAAACACACCTGCCGGGCCGGCCCCCACCGTGGACTTCTCCGCCGAGATGCAGAAGCTCCGTCAGCAAGTGGACGCGCTGTTATCGGCCGAGAATATCAGCGGCGCCGAGCAGGCGATGGAGGACGAGCGACAGTACCTCGACGCCCACGGCATCACCATCCGCAAGATCAACCAGGCGTACTTCGCGTTCTACGGGACCTACGGGGATACAGCGCAAGCTTCGAGTCCCATCGGACCGAAGGTTGAGAAGGTCTGGTCGCTAACGAAGGACGTCGGGCTTTTCCTGGAGGTCATGCGTGATGTGACAAGTGAGCATGACCTGGACATTGCCATTCAGCGCCTGACGGCTGCTTCGAATGGGTAGCAAATGACGTTGGCTGGGGACGGAGGAGTCGAACCCCCACATACAGATCCAGAATCTGCTGTCCTACCATTAGACGAGTCCCCAGCGTGTTCGCAAGATTAGCATGCTGTGGCGCGACGCTCCACGGACCACTGCCTTCCTGCCCCACGAGAGCCCGAGATTCCTGCTGGCTTTTTGGATCGGAAAGAAGGTAAGCTTGTTGACAGGCAACCGCGTTCCATCGGCCTCCTCTAGAGAGGCATTCTCACTGGTGCTCGATGACCGTAGGGATCCTGGAATTTTTTTGGAGGTCGTCGAGTGCCGTTCACCGACAAAACCCTGACCTGTGCTGATTGTGGAAGTCCGTTCACATTCACGGCAGGCGAGCAAGAATTTCATCAGTCCAAGGGGTTCACGAACGAACCTCGTCGCTGCCCAACCTGCCGTGCTGCCCGACGTAGCGACGGTGGCGGTGGCGGTGGCGGCGGCGGCGGCTTCAGCCGCGGCGACCGCGAGATGTTCAGCGCAATCTGTGGCAGCTGCGGCAAGGAAGCGAAAGTTCCCTTCCAGCCCCGTGGTGATCGCCCCGTCTACTGCAACGACTGCTTCCAGTCGCAGCCCCGCACCAGCGGTGGTTACGGCGGCAGCAGTGGTGGTGGTGGTGGCAGTCGCGGCGGTGGCGGTGGCGGCGGCTACGGTGGTGGTGGCGGCGGCGGCTACGGCGGCGGCGGCGGCGGAAGCCGCGGTGGCAGCGGTGGCGGCGGCCGACGCTGGTAGGCCCGGGTCAACTCACTGACCTGGATTTGAAATGAATGAAGGCCGTGTGCAGTTATGCACACGGCCTTCATTTTGCCAGTCACATGGGCTTAGGCCCGCGAATGTTCCAGCCGTGCCCGGGCGGCACGAAGCCGATGAAGGGCTCGCTCGCGCCCCAGCAGGACCATCGAGTCAAAGAGCGGAATCCCCTGCGGCACACCCATCTCCGCGACGTACAGCACAGAGACGAACTTCCGAAGCTTCATACTCAGGGGCTGTTCGAGCCCGCGCACGGCAGCCTCGACGAGGGCCTGCGACCACTCGGCCGCCGGTATCGCATCGAGGGCTACGAGCGCAGCATCGACGACCTGGCGCGCCACTGAAGGATCGCCGCCGACGCGCTCCGCAAGGAGCGCCGGTACATATTCCGGGGCGTCGGTCCCAAACAGGAACCCGACCATCGGAGCGATCTGGTCGAGCCTCGCCACACGCTTCCTGAGGAGCGGGGCTACCTCGGCAACAAAGTCCGCCGCGATCGGCCGAGGAACGGCGGCGTCGAGCTGGCGTTCGCACCAGTCGGCGATAGTCGCGTGCCAACGCGATTCGTCCATTTCACGGATGAAGTGTCCATTGAGGAAATTGAGCCTCTCAATGTCGAACATCGCAGGATTCGGGACCACGCGATCGATGGTGAAGCTCGCAGCCAGCTCTTCCCGCGTGAC
>DATCGT010000206.1:0-5430 GCA_036508775.1 Tepidiformaceae bacterium
CTCTACGTTGATCATCTGCCCCTCCGTCTGCCTCAAAATAGCGGACGCGCCGTGAGCGTGATGCAGAATCGTTGCGCCGAGCCGAGAGCCGACGCGAAGGCAGATCCCATCAGAAACGCGAGAGAACACACGACAATCGTCGATTGCGGCGGGATCCCGCGCTACAACGATGTGACGGTTCAGGAGGCGCTACGGGACTTGTCGTCTTGAAAGCGGGCAGCCTCAGCCGCTTGCCGAAGTTCCGCCGGGTGGATCAGGCGTACCTGCCACAAGCGCTCGGCCCCGGCCCACTGAGTGACGATTGTGCCGTTGAGGCGGAAGTCACCCGATTCGATCATGACCGACCGCCTGCCCTGGCTGAAGTAGTAGCTGAACAGGCGGCCCTTGCCGTGAACGACGCGCTCAACCGCCAGGGTCAGATCATCTGAGCCCTTTCGCAACGTTGCCGTCGCGAGTTCTTCTCCGCTATCGCTGACTATCTTGACCATCGCGGTCCGATCCTCCCGGAAGCGGGGGGCGATGGGGCTCGACCACGCGAGCCAACGCCGTGGCCGTTATCAAAGGTGCGGACATCAGCTCCGCCACCTGCCGCGACCGGCGTACCCGCTGACCGCCATCACCAGGAGGACGACGATGATCACCAGGAGAAGATTGCTGGTCAGGACGAACGTGCCGCCCCCGAGAAGCATGAGCAGTAAGAGAACGACTACGAGTAGCCACATTTCAGGGTCCCTCCTTCGGGACCGGTGCCGCTCCGTCACGGCCGGATCCTGGTGGCGTGGCACAGGCGGGGTGGTTTGCTCCGCTGCGCGACGCCTCGGATTCAACTAGTCGACGTGATGAACGTCCACGCGTTCGATGTGCTCGACCGGCGGCGGCGCGGTGTTCCCGAAGGGTGAGGAGCCCCTGAATGGCGAGAAGCTCATCAGGAACATCATTGAGAGCAAGAGCCCGAGGATCCCCACGATCATGAGAATCACTCCGACGGCGGGAATCGAAATCCCCGCGACGGTCGTCGTGACCGCGAAGGTGAGGATTGCTCCGACAGCGATGAGGAAAAGACTAAGACCAGAGGCTGGCATACCGGATCCCTTCCGCGAGATCGATAGAAGAACCCTATCGACTCACGTGACTAGCATGCGCTGCCATGTCTGTCTGAAGTTGTCACAACTCCGCCGAGAACGACCTAACCGCCCGACGCACGTCGCCTCCAGGCGGCGCCCACCGTGTCGAGATACTTGTCCCCAGGCGCGTTCTTGAAGACCTTCGCGTCGCCACAGCCCACGCAGGTGCCCATGCTTGTCGCTCCCCCTGGCTCGCCGATTCGCCAACGATGAACATGCGCTCCAAAGGCTGGTTCCGCTTCCGCCGTCGGGCGACGGCCCTTTCCGACCTTGCCGGGTTGTTCACGCCGCATTACGGAGTCCCTTTCATGGATGCCGGTCTCACGAACTGAGACCAATGTCTGTGCATATTCGCCGACACTGTCTGTCCAAAATTAGCAGATGCAATAGCCGTCATAGCCTGGAGTTAGTATCAAAGAAGGTGATGCGTTCGCCGACGCTAACAGCAATCCGAAGCCACGGTGCGTGCCTTCCATGCACGACAAGACGCGCGGCGCCTACCGCCCCCCGCCGGTATAGTCAGTTCTCACACATTCCCCTCGGAGCAACACCCCCATGGCCCAGATGCCCGCACTCTCCCTCGCCGCCGCCGTCGGCCGCCGCCTCCAGACCATCGAACTCGCCCAGGAGATCGAACGCCGCGGCTTCTCCGGCATCTACTGCGCCAGCTTCAACGACGCTCTCGGCCTCTGCCTCTCGATCGCACACAGCACGAAGACCATCCGCTTCGGCACCGCGATCGTGAACATGTACACCCGCCACCCGTTCGACATGGCCGCCTCCGCCGCTTACATCCACGAGGTCAGCGGCGGCCGCTTCACCCTCGGCATCGGCGTCAGCCACGAGCCCTCCAACCGCCGCCTCGGCGTCCAGACCGGCAAGCCTCTCACCGACATGCGCAACTACATCGCGGGCATCCGCGCCGCCGCCCAGGGCGCTGGCCCCATGCCCCCGATCGTCCCCGCGACCCTCCGCAAGAAGATGGTCGGCCTCGCGGTCGAAGTCGGCGACGGCGCCGTCTGGGCCAACGCCGCCCGCTCCCACATGCGGGAGTCGCTCAAGGTCGTCCCCGCCGACCGGATCGCCTCGGGCTTCTTCGTCGGCAACATGCTCCCCACCTGCATCGACGACGATGTCGCAGCCGCGAAGAAGGTCGCGCAGCGTTCGCTCACCGGCTACCTCAACCTCCCGAACTACCGGAACTACTGGAAAGAGGCTGGTTATGTCGAGGAGATGGAAGCCGTCGAAGCCGCCCTCGCGAAGGGTGACCGCGATGCCCTCCCCGGCCTCATGACCGACGCCTGGCTCGCCGACGTCAGCCTCTTCGGCTCCGCGAAAGACGTCCGTGCCGGCCTCGAGAAGTGGTACGAAGCTGGCGTCAGCACCCCGATGCTCGTCCCCTCCTCGACGAAGGGTGGCCAGTTCGTCGCCTTCAACGAGATGTTCGAGGCCTTCAAGTAGCCCTCGACGCCTTTCCCGTCGGCCCCCGGCCAGATTCGTTACGATAGTCTCGGGAGCAGACGTGAAACTTCGATCCGGCGACCCCTGGATGCCCTCGCCCGAGTACAGCAAGACGCTGTCCGGCCTCACGGTGAACCTGCTGTCCGCGCACATCGAACGCGCGGTCCAGTTCCAGCGTGATGTCCTCGGCTGCCACATCGTCTACTCCGACCCCGACTTCATCGTCGTCACCGGCTACGGCGCGGGCTGGACCTTCCACGCCGACCACACCTACGGCGCCCACCCCTTCGCCGCTCACACGTTGGCCGCAGCGGTCCGCGGCCGGGGCGTCGAGCTGCGAGTACACGGCTGCGACCCCGACCGCGCCGAGGCGCAGGCATGGGCGCTCGGCTTCACCGTCCTCTCGCCCGCGACCGACAAGCGTCACGGTCTCCGCGAAGCCCACCTCGTCGACGCCGACGGCTACACCTGGATCCCCGACCGCCTGGTGACCCCTTGATCGATCTGACCCGCGAACTGGCAATCGCCATCGAAGCCACCCGCGCCGTCGGCCTCGAAGTCGCGAAGATGCGCGCCGAGGGTCTGCGTTACGGCCACAAAGACGGCCATGAGCTCGTCTCCGAGGCCGACATCCGCGCCGCCGAGATGCTCCACGAGGCCCTGACGAAGCCCTTCCCGGACGTCGGCTGGCTCAGCGAAGAGCACGTCGACAACAGCGACCGCCTCTCCCGCGACCGCGTCTGGATCGTCGACCCCATCGATGGCACCCGCGAGTTCCTCGAAGGCATCCCCGAGTACGCCGTCTCCGTCGGGCTCGTCATCGACGGCCAGCCCGCACTCGGCGTCGTCTACAACCCAGCCGCCGACGACCTCCAGTCCGCGATCTGCGTCGGCATCGAAGAACGCCGCCAGCTGCTAACGGCCCCCGACCCCCTGGACGTCCTCGTCGGACGCGGCGAACAGCGCTGGGACGAGCTTCCCCCGATCCCCGCCTGGGCCCGGACCCACGGCGTCGGCAGCGTCGCCTACCGCCTCGCCCTGATCGCGAAAGGCACCGGCCACGCCGTCCTCAGCGGTTACGGCCGCTCCGAATGGGACGTCGCCGCCGGTCTCGCCCTCTGCAAGGCCGCCGGCATGCGCTGCACCGACATCCTCGGCGAGCCCTTCACCTTCAACCAGGAGACGCCCACCGTCCGCGGGCTCCTCATCGCCGAACCCGGCACCCACGAGCGCTTCACCCGCCACTTCAAGCCCTACATCCGCTAAACCGCTCCGGAATCAGTCCCGCAGCCGGCGGAAGTGCTCGCGAACCACGGCGTAATATTCGCACGCTGCCGTTTCCAGCCCGAGGCGATCGGTGATCGTCATCACCCCCTGCTGGTAGCTGATCAGTCCCGCCTCCTGGAGCGCGGCTACTGACAACTCGACGTGCGGCCGGCTCACTCCCAGCATTTGCGCCAGGAACTCCAGGGGGATCGGGAAGGCCGCATCGCCGGTCTGGTCGTGCGTCATTAAGAGCCAGCGGGCGCAACGCTCGTCGACGTGATGGGCACGGTTGCATGCGGCTGATTGGGCCACGAGCGCAAGCAGCATCCCGCTGTAGCGCTTGATGATCGCCGCGAAACCTGGGTTCCGGTAAGTCTGCGCCAGGAAGTCTTTGGTCCTCATGCGGAGTGACGATCCGGGCACCTGGGAGATGAACGCCAGGTTCGAGAGGCCAGTCCCGAGAAAGACGGGGACGCCGGTGGTTCCCTCTCTCGAGAACGGTGAGCACTGAGATGACGCCGCTGGTCGGAAAGTACACCCCAGTCGGGCGGGTCTCCTGCTTCCTGAAGCGTCTCGCGCATGCGAAGGGGGTATGTTTCGAGGAGTTTGTGGAACTCTTCGTACTCATCAGATGGAACGGCCGCAAGAAGAAGGTTCGCCGGTCGTGTTTCCTGGTCGTGCCCCGACGATGGGAGCGGATGCGAAGACATTCCTTTACCAGCTTCAGATATCGGACTGTCGTCCAGTATCTTGCGAAACCTATCAGCCCCCCCCACGTCTGCCAGTTACCAACATACGACCGGGGAAACCACAGGGGGCAGCCATCATCCGGCCCCCCGCTCACCACCGGGTCGTAGCCGCGGCTTGGAAGGCATGATTCGCTAGCCCAACCCCTCAGCCGATCCCCTTTTCAACAGCCTGCTAGGCTCGAACTTTAAGTTGGTGCGGCGCTTAGCTTACAGGCTCTTTAGGAATCGCAAATAGAAGGCTGCGAACACCAAAACAATGCCGATGTTCGATAACAGCCGTTCCCAGAATCGATTCCTAAAGAAGAGTAAATCTACACTAACGACAACGGCTATCAGCACAACAATGTAAAGCACGAGAAACATGCTTTTTGTCATTTCAATCACCAGTTAAGATATATCAACAGTATAGACATCTCTGGCTTCCCCTACGCAGTGCCTGACCAACTGGCTTGTCCGGCACCAGCCGCGCTCGCGCGCAGGGTAACTTGGGACTGGCCAACGCCAGAGCGAGAGTTGAGGGCTTCTTGGACAGGCTGTTAGAACGGATAACTGGACACATTAAGGTTCGGGACGGCGAATCTGGCGGACAGCGTTTAGCAGGGCGTTGATTTTGGAGAGAAATGTCGCTGTATTCGACAATAAGCTATATCACTGAACAATAATCACATTCGCAGCATAGCCGCCAACTTATGACGGAATGAGAATTTCAACACCCTGCTAGAGCTTTGGGCTTGGAAGGCAAGCGCTTTACTCTTGGGGCACGCCCGCGGTAAGGGTCTAGATCCTCGTCGCCCGCACCCACAACGCATCCTCCTCCGCCACCTTCCCCC
>DATCGT010000207.1:0-7767 GCA_036508775.1 Tepidiformaceae bacterium
ACGAGGAGGTCGAGGACCTCGCGCTGTCGCCTGGTCCAGACGGGCTCCGGCCGCGTCTGCAGCCGGGAAGGTGAAGAAGATGAACCGCTCACAGCCACATGCTAGCCATGGTCGGCGCGGTGCGCCCTACCCGATGGTAAAGATGGCGGCGCGTCATCTCGACGCGCTCGGAGGATCGCGTCTGTCTGCCAACGGAGCCCTCTATTAAAGGGAAGCGAAGCGCCGGGGGCGTTGTGGGGCCGGATAGTCGGTCAGGCCGCTCGAGCCAATGGCTGTTGGACCGAAATTGTGACCTGCCCCCGAACTTTGGTCCATGTGTGATTAGAGTCGGAGCGGAATGCAATGCCGTGCGTTTGCTGACCGGTCGATGTATGATTTATTCCGGAGAGATCATACCATGGCGCTAGCTGTAAAGCCACGACTCCGACCTGGGCGGGTCTACCGAACCCGTGACCTGTCCCGTTGGGGCGCCAACCCGACACGCCTCGCCGGGCGACTCGCGGAACAGCGCAAACTCGTGCCTCTCGCCCACGGACTATATCTCTCTCCTAAAGAGGGACGCTTCGGTCTCGTCCCGGCGACCGATGAGGAACTGATGCGGGTGTTCCTCGATGGCGACGACTACGTGTTCACCGGTCCCGAGCGTTGGAATGCCCTGTGCCTCGGTACAACGGCGTCGTTCGCCTCGGCGCTGGTCTACAACACCAAGCGATCGGGGACATTCGATCTGGGAGCGCGCCGCTTTGTGCTCCGTCGTGTCGCGTTCCCGACGAAGCCCTCGCCGGAGTGGTTCGTCGTCGACCTCTTTCAGCACGCCGACCAGGCTGCCGCGTCGCGAGACGAACTGGAAGATGCTCTCGCTCGTGCCCTGCGTGATGGCCGCTTCGATCGCTCACGTTTGCGAAGGATGGCGGAGCGGTACGGCTCAAAGGATACGCAGTCGCGCATCAGCGGCGCCCTCGATGTCTCTGCCCAGGTGGGGTGAGGAACGATGCCCTTCATCCACGAGGACGCCGAGTTCGATGACCTCCTCAGAATCGTCGCCGATCGACGCCGACTGCCGATCGGACTTGTTGAGAAGGACTACTGGGTTACACACACCCTCTGGGCGATCCTCAGCCAGGGATTCGAGCTCTGGTTCAAGGGCGGCACGTCGCTCTCCAAGGGCTTCGGTATTATCGAGCGGTTCTCGGAGGACCTCGACCCATCATCATCGCTGCCTCCGGGCAAACGCCGTGGTCTCGTGGAAGTCTTGCGGGAGCCACCCTTGGCGGGGCGGCGCTGGCCGCACTGGGAGCATGGCTGCGGTCACGACCGCAAGCACGTGAGTTGCTGCCATCGCCGATCGGACAGCCGGTGCCCCCGTTCCGTCTCCGGGACCTCCAGGGCACCCGGGTGGGTCTCGCGCGACCTGCGCGGGCGCACCAGCCTGCTCCTCTTCTGGAGCCATCGCTGCCCCTACTCCCTCGAGTTGCTCCCCGGGCTCCGCGAATGGCAGGCGAACGCGACGGGCGAATCACCGGCAATCGTCCTCGTTTCCCCTGCCAGCCCCCGGGAACACCGCGACCTGCCACCCGGCTTGCGGGTGCTCCGGGACCCGCGTGGCCATACAGCGCGGGCGTTCGCGGTGACGTCTACGCCGGCCGGCGTAGCGATTGACGCCTGCGGTGCTTGCCCTCCTGGGGATGAATCGGACTTCAATCGGAGACAGGGAAAAGGCTATCTCCTGGGCAGTGGCGACACCGTGTTTCACCCGCCGTCAGGTCTGGCTCATCGCGCGGGCATAGGTGGCGAGATCGAAGTAGTCGCGCCAGGCGCGGATCTTGCCGTCTTCGATCTCGAAGACTCCGACTACCGGCAGCTCGACGTGCTTCGCACCCGCGTCGGTTCGATCCATCCGCTCGACCAGCACCGTGTTGTCGCTGGCGGCGATGCTCACGATCTCCCAGTCGGTCTGGTCCCAGCCCCGAACGAATCCGTCGATGGTGCGCCGGATAGCGTCTACCCCGCGGGCCGGCGGCCCCGGCATGTTGTGGTAGGTCGCATCCTCGGTGAAGTAGCCCATGAGCTCCTCGACATCCAGTCGGCTCCAGGCAGCACAGAAGTCGCAGACCAGGTCGATCGGAGAGTCGGCCACCTCGTCACCCCCTCGTGTGGAACGGGAGTCTAGCAGTCCCGTCCAGGTTCCGCGCAGGCTGTATCGGCATTCAGCAACCCCGGGTTCTGGGCTTCCAAAATCCAGCCTGACGGTTACGTGAACGTAAGGGTATGTCGCCGTAACACTTTGGCGGTTTCTTTGTCCGCGGCCCGGAACGAATCTGTCGGTGCCCGGACTTGCCAAGTCGATTTCGTCCGGGCAAAGAAGGCAGCCCGATGAGCCCACTTCCAAAAGGGTCTCTCAATGATCGCCCGGCCCCGGGATCCAGTTCGAATCGCGGGCCAGTTTTCGATTCGCGCGTATATCAGCGTCCGGTCCTCCGAGCGGGACCGCTGCGCCTCGACACGCAGGAGCAACGGATCACGCTCCTCGGCGATGCGCTGGCCCTGTCGGCGGAAGAGTTCGCCCTGTGCAGTCTGCTAATCGAGTACGAAGGAATCGCCGTTACGGCCGAGACAATGGTCGCCGTCGCCTGGGGAGACCAAATCAGCGAGGGTCGCACTCTGCTGGCGGCAAGCATCGAGCACCTCCGCGGGATCTTCGCGCCGTCTTCCGCCAAG
This sequence comes from Tepidiformaceae bacterium, assembly GCA_036508775.1. Lineage (GTDB taxonomy): Bacteria > Chloroflexota > Dehalococcoidia > Tepidiformales > Tepidiformaceae > JBGPOS01. The sequence continues at coordinate 2,719 of DATCGT010000207.1, forward strand.
ATCCTCGATCGTGACGGAAGAGAGTTCTTGCTCGCCGTTGCCACCTGCTGAAACGCCTGAGGAAGACCTCGAGGGCCCCAGGCTATTCGAAGCAGGCCACGACCGTCATCAAGATCGCGTCGGCCCCACCGGATCTCCGACTATGCTCGCGAATATGTCCCGACCAGCCGGTTCATCCCTAGGGTGTGCGGCTCGATTTTCTCGAGCAGTTGCCAGAGCGTAAGCCCCGCCTCGAGATTCAACTCCTGGTCCAGCGCGAAGACCATGAAGTAATAGTGGTGCGGCCCGTGGCCGTTGGGCGGCATCGGACCGCCATACGCCTGCTTACCGAAGCCGGTCAGGCCATTCGTGTAATCCTTCACACCCTCGGCAAGCTTCGTCACGGAACCCGGGACGTTGTACAGCACCCAGTGCACAAACCCGTAGGTGCCTCCAGCCACGAGCGGCGCATCCGGGTCATGGCACACGACAGCATACGAACGAGTGCCCTCGGGAACGTCGGACCAGGCAAGCGCTGGCGAAACATCCTCGCCCTCACCCGTGTGCCTGGCAGGGATACTGCCCCCCTGTTCAAAGGCCGGACTCTTCAATTGCATCTTCGAAAGCGCGAAACCCACAAGGACCTCCTCACCCGTCAATACTGCGCATTAAAGGGCTTATCGGCCCAAACGCCAAGCTCGCGCGGTATCCGATGGATGACGACCGTCGACGGCCAGTGCGGTCGGCATGATGGGTTCCCTTCCTCATCGACGACTCCGACTGTCGTATGACGCCGATCATAATCGTCGTACCGGCAAGCCCCCTAGTGTTGGCGCAGCAGAGTCGGGGAGTGGCCACGACGGTCACTGAGATGCAAGCAGTCGCATCCGAACCTCGCCAGGGACAGCCCGGAAGCCGGGCGCGAACGTTCAGGGAGTACGACGATGACGGATTTTCCAAACCTCTTTAGCCCGCTCAAGGTTGGCTCGTTCACGATCCGCAACCGGATCATGAGCACGCCGCACCACACCGTATTCACCGACCCCGACGGCCTGCCCGGGCCGCGAGAGATCGCCTACTGGGTCTCGAAGGCGAAGGGCGGTATCGGCCTGATCGGGACGCACGTCCACGGCGTCCACCCGTCGGCTGGTAATACATTCGCCAACCCAACCGTGGCGATCCAGAAGTTCCACGCGGCCACCGAAGCCGTTCACGAGCATGGCACGAAACTCGTGGGCCAGCTCTGGCACCCTGGTGCCCAGGGCGGAATCCTCAACGGCTCCCCGTGGGCGCCTTCGACGGTGTCCCACCCGGATTCGTGGGCAGTACCCCACGAGATGACCACGCAGGAGGTCCGCGAAGTGATCGCCGGCTACGCTCGTGGTGCGGCGATCCTCCGTGAGGCCGGCGTCGATGGCGCCGAGATTCATGGCGCACACGGCTACCTGATCACGCAATTCCTTTCGCCCCTTTCCAACCTGCGGGACGACGAATTCGGTGGCGACTTCGAGCGCCGCCTCAACTTCCCGCTCCAGATCATCGACGCCATCCGCAGCGAGGTCGGTCGCGATTGGACAGTCGGGATGCGCATCTCCGGCGACGAGATGACCGAGGACGGCTACACCTCGGATGACTTCGTCAAGATGATCCCGTACCTGACCGCCGGCGGGCTGCTGGACTACTTGAGTGTCAGCGTCGGCATTTACCGCTCGAAAGACACGATCATCGCGCCGATGTACTACCCGGCGGGCTCGTTTGTGTACCTGGCAGCGATGGCGAAAGAGGTCCTCGACATCCCGGTAGTCTGCATCGGCCGGATCAACGACCCGGTCATGGCAGAACAGGTTCTCGAGAACCGCCAGGCTGACATCGTGGGCATGACCCGGGCGAACATCTGCGACCCCGAACTGCCGAACAAGGCGCGTGCCGGTCGGCTCGACGAGATTCGCCATTGCCTGGGCTGCAACGAAGGCTGCTGGGCCCACGTCGAACGCGGACAACCGATCACCTGCTCGATCAACCCGACGGTCGGCCGCGAGCTCCACTGGGGCGATTTCCCCCGGACCACGAGCCCGAAGAACGTCGTGATCATCGGCGGCGGCCCGGCGGGCTGTGAGGCCGCGCGGGTGGCGGCGCTGTCGGGACACGTCGTCACCCTCTTTGAGCAAGAACCCATCCTCGGGGGCCAAACCGTGATCGCCTCCAAGGGCCCGGGCCGCACCGACTTCGCCGAGGTGGGCCGGTACTACACCGTCGAGCTCGAACGGCTCGGGGTGGATCTCCGCCTGGGCACCCGCGCCTCGATCGATGACGTGCTCGTCAACAACCCGGACGAGATCTTCGTCGCAACAGGTGGCACCCCACTGGTGCCCGCTCATATCGACGGCGTCGACGGCGCGAACGTCGTCCAGGCGTGGGATGTCTTCAACGGCATCGCCACCACCGGCCAGCGAGTCGTGGTCCTCGACGATGAGCACCACATCCAGGGCATGAACGTGGCGGAGATGCTCGCTGCCGAGGGCAAAGAGGTCGAAGTCGTGACCCGGGAACGGGAACTTGGCAAACACGCCGAGCCCAATACCCGTGACGCAACCCTGAGGCGGGTCTATGCGCTGGGGGTCAAGCTCTCGCCGACCACCTGGGCGAAAGCAATCACGCCAGACTCGATAACGCTCTACAACTACATGAGCTCGGCCCAGGAGATAAAGGCGATCGATACGGTGGTGCTCTGCTGCAACATCGTTCCCGAGACCGCGCTCTTCCGAGAACTCTCCGCGAAGCACCAGCACGTAAAGGCCATCGGCGACTGCACCGGCCCTCACCTGCTGGAGCAGGCCACCTTTGAGGGGCATCTCGCCGCTCGCTCGATCGACAGCCCGCAGGATGTGCGAACCCTCGCGATGACCCCGGCGCGGCGCACCTGATCGTGGCCGAACGGGTCCTGGCCATCTGTGAGGGCGATGGCGGTGCCATCGACCGCCGCACCCTCGCAGCCGCGGCGCTGGCCCAGCGCTTTGGTGCCGAATCGGTTGATCTGCTGGTCGTCGGGGCCGCGCCTGTCCCGCCGGGACGCTGGTCTCGCGCGCTGCGCATTGACCCGGCAGAGGGAGGGGCGCTCACAGCTGCCCTGGTGCCGCTGGTCACCTGTGGCTACTCGCTGATGATGTTCGGTGAGACCCCGCTCCTCCGGGAGGTTGCCGGGAGGCTCGCCGGACGGCTGAATCTGCCGCTGGTCGCATCGGTCCAGGGCCTCCGCCAACGAGACGGGCAAACCGTGGCATCACGTCCCGCTATCGGCGGCGCCCGGACCGCGAACTTCGCGATCGAAGGACGCCCCGCACTGCTGGTCGTCCACCCCGATGCGGCCGACCTTGTGCCGGCGGCGACGCCTCCGCCAGCATACGAATCGCTGGTCTCATCACCCGTCGAGCCCGCCTTCCGGCTCCTTGAACAGACCCGCCTGGGCCCGGCCGAGATGGACGTCACCGAAGCAGATGTCGTCGTCGCCGGCGGGCGCGGTGTCGGTGGCAGGGATGGGTTCGAGTTGCTGCGTGATCTGGCAGCGCTCCTCGGCGGTTCCATAGGCGCGAGTCGCGTTGCCGTCGATGCCGGCTGGGTGCCTTACACCCGGCAGGTCGGGCTCACCGGGAAGTCCGTGTCGCCCCGCCTCTACATCGCCTGCGGCATCTCCGGCGCTATCCATCACACCCTGGGCATGCGCGACTCAGCGTTCATCGTCGCGATTAACACCGACGCACGCGCTCCCATCTTCAAGATTGCCAACGTTTCGATCGTCGGAGATGTAAGAGAAGTCCTGCCGGCGCTCATCTCCGATCTCAGGTCCCGCGAATCGTCCGCGGAACGTGTCGCCGCCCTCGCGGGAGCGGCACGATGAACATCGTCGCCCTGCTGCGCGTTGTCGATGATCCTGCGCTGATGGCCGGCATCGGCGGGGTGACGGTTCGGCTGGACGATCCGTCGCTGGTGGCGATCGGCCATGCCCTCACGCTCCGCGGGCTCCTGCCCGGCGCAACCATTGTGGGGATCGCCGTCGGCCCCCCGACCTGGGACCCCGCGCTCAAGGATGCGCTCGCGCTCGGGGTCGACTCGGTGCAACGGACGTGGGCGGAATTGCTGGCTGAGGGCGGTGTTGTCGCCACGGCGCGAGCCCTCGCGGAATCCCTGCCAGCGGAGGCCGGCCTCATCGTGGCCGGCAGTGCCGCAACCGACCACGGGTCCGCAACGTTACCGGCGGCCCTCGCCGAACTGCTGGGATGGCCTCTGCTCGCGGAGATCGCAGCGTTGGAAATGCGCGACGGTAGCCTGGCAGCCCATGTTCGAGCCGGGGGAGGCAGGCGCCTCACGTATGCGGTTCCGCAACCGGCGGTGCTCGTTTCGGCACGCCTGCGGCCCCCGGCGATATACCCCAGGGTCCGCGCGCGCCTGGCGGCGAGGAAGACCATGATCCCCGAAACGCCCGCGGTATCGGTCGCCCAGCTCGACGGAGCCGCAGGCCGAATCTCCCTGCTCGACTACGGGCCGGCCCGCCCGTCGACGCGTCACCTCCTGAAGCCATCGGCAGCCGCGAATCCCGCGGACCGAATCCGTACGCTGATGTCCGGTGGCATGGCGGCTCGGCGCGGCGAGACGCTCGACTCGAGTTCGAACAGCGGCGAAGGCCTCGCGAAGCAGCTCGCCGACATCCTGGTCAAGGAGGGCTTTGTGCGATGAAGCTCGAGTACCTCATGACCTACCGCGCCACGTTGAAGGATGCGGTCGACATCGGTGCAGTTCCCTCGGGGCGACGCCGGATTATCGACGTGACCGGCGGCAGCTTCGAAGGTCCGAAGCTACGTGGAACGATCCTTCCGAGCGGCGGTGACTGGCTCGTGACCGGCCCCGATGGTGTCACCCGTCTCGATGTCCGGGCAACGTTTCAGACCGACGACGGCGCCTTCATCTACGCCTCCTATCGTGGGGTATCTGCGCCATCGGACACTGTGCGGGCAAAACGAGCGCGGGGCGAAGACCCGGACTTTGGCGATGCCTACTTCATGACTGCGCCGGCGT